>VBBH01000176.1 GCA_005888695.1 Candidatus Bathyarchaeota archaeon | reverse complement strand
TCCCACCGAAGGCGACTATGAAATAGAAGAGGCCGAGAGAGTATAGGAGCGGTGTCCAGAGAAAGACTCTTCCCAAGAACTCGAACGAGGTCGCGCCGAACAAGATAACGGGATCATGACCCTTTACATGTCCCAGTTCGTGCCCGATCACAGCCTCCAGTTCATCATCGTTGAGATCCTCCAGCGAACCAGCCGTGATCATTACTGTGGATCGGCTTGACGAGATTCCGGTTGCGGCAGCATTGGACACTAACGTGTTCGCAACCGTGATCTTCGGAGTCTGCCGATTGAACTTCTCCGAGACCTCTTCAACAATCCTGTATACGTTTCTCGTCCTGACCGTGATATCTTTTCCGTTGGCTATGATACCATGTCTGAGTAGTGCACCGATGACCGTTGACTTGAGCTCTTCGATGGCCACGGCCGAATACGCAACAGTAGCACTTCTCATTATCTCCTCTCGAATTTGTGAGAGAATCTTCTTGCCGTGCTGTGAGATTGACTTGAGGGTTTCCGGGTTGGACCGGACGCTAGCAATTGTTACAAGAGATCTTTCAGCACTTGGGCGTACATTTCCGACCCTGTAAATGATTCTATCAGAGAATACCAGTGCAACAAACTGGACAATGAGCAAGACGAAAACAGCGTAGGTCCCGATAATGAAGAACAAAGCGAAGCCTAGAAGCATTAACGAGAGAAACAAGCTGGTTGTATTTCCAGCGAAGATTCTCTTGGTAGCGTTGCTCATTCGGCCTCGTTGATCCGGCGCTTCGGAGTGCTCCTCGGTTGCGCCAATGACGAAGTAGAGGCTGCTAGTCTTTATGTTCTCAAAATAGGAGAGTATGACTTCTTCGATTTCATCAGCGGTTCTCTCGATTACGTTTTCTAGGGATTTGTCGATCGTGTCCAAGCCGGGAAAATCGACCTCGATGGCAGCTTGGCTTACGGTAAGAGTCACTGAGAGCGGATTTGCAAGTTCACTTCCTAGAGGCTTGAGTTTCCAGTATAGTTCGAACCCACTCAGGCTCTCGACTCTGCGATAGGAGGGTTCCTCGATGAGCTTCATGTTAGGACGGATGTAATATCTATCAATGAACCCTGCAAGTCCCACTATCGCAGCTTCTGGAATATCGCGTTGAATAACTACCCGTCTAGTTGTCCGAGCGGCGGATGTTGCAGAGGTCGATTCCATGAATCAACAACTCCTAATCCAGGCTAGTTAGCCTTGTCTAAGAGGCTCAAATAGGTTCGGCCGGTTGATGTTTCAACCGTGAGAAGAGCTTCTCCATGTCAAGCTTGAAAAATACTATGCCAAATAACAGGAACACTACAGATAACAGGATTGAAGTAACTAATCGTGATAGGCCAAAGAGCCCTGTTTCGGGAAATATCTGTCCAAAGCTGGCGTATTCTAAGCCGATCTCGATGAAACCTTTGACCAACTTCGCGAGGAACGTGACAGTGAACAATCGGACGAGTTTTGCACTGTTTGCGCCGGCCACGATGTAGACATAATCGTCCAATGGAAGGCCGGGAATTACTGCGGTTACGAAAACTACGGCCAGAAAACTTCTGTGCCGAAGCCAGCGTTCGAGCAGATTGACGTTTCTGTTTTTCCGTAATTGCCCTTTCGCACTCTTGCCACCATAATAAAGCACGAGTTTGGCTAGAGATGCTCCAATGGCGGTGACGAGAACCACTAGGACGAAAGCGTTGATCGTAAACCCGTAAGCGAAGAGTACCGTTGTTGCGAGGAGAGTGTAGGATGCTCCGAAGAAAGGGGTCGCATTTGATATGAACGCTATAACAAACAAGAATAGAATTGAAAGTAAGCTTAGAGCCAATAGGGGCGTCCTCTTCTTGTGCCCCGGTAACCCTCGACTTGTGTAGTTGAACTCTTACATCCGGAACATTGCAAGGAAGCTTGTGGTTAGTGGGGAAAACGGCAAATTAGCGATGTGTGGGCATTCTAGCCGAACAATTCCAGCGAATCGCTTCGGTTAGAGCAGGGTCCGGATCGGGCTGGAATACCCCTTTCTGGTTACGTGCACTGAATCAGGAGGAAGCCTTCAATTTTCTCTGGAAGGTGCGCTCGCGAGATCATCGCTGTCTGTCGTATTCGGCATTGCTCGTTCCTTACTCTTTCCAGTCTTTCGCCCGGTCTTCTTCTCTACGCTGCGAAGGTTGATCTCCCGGACCAGTGCTTCTGTGATGAAGTCGAGGGAGTCAATCTTCTCCTGCATTTGAACGTCGGTTATCTTTAGTGGATGCTCAAGGATTAGAAGGTTATCGTTTGAGGCGACAAAGTGTTCCCAGTTTATTCCTACGTCAAGTACCGTATCCGCGAGCTCTTCGTCTGTTAGGGTGACAGTCTTCGCTGTGTTGACGAAGTTTTGGAACTCCTCGTCCGGGACCTGTAGGTCAGTTATTGTCCTAATTGGCTTGGAGACGGTTCCGCCTAGTTCGTGTGCGAGAACGTGTGCGATAAAAGTGAAGTTTTCAATCTCGGTGAAATGTTTCATGCGTATTTCTAGTGGGGTCTCGCCGAACGGGTTGGAGTCAGGGAAGTCTGAGATTTGCGGAGCGCCTGTTTGCTGGTCGATGAAACGGAAAACCCTTGATAGTCTTAACGGGTTCATCAGGCTAATGTTTTTTCCCGATGGTTCAAGTTCGGTCCAGGACTCCCTTTCCTTAGTTTCCGAGGCCATGTTCTAATCTGACGCTCGGTTATGATTTGGTTATTCATTTCTGATCTGCCACCAACGTCTGGACTTGTCGGTACCCTAGCCAGAAAAAAGACTGGGGAGGGATGTTTACGCTCGTGCCGAGACTAGGGAAGGGACTGAGGTTTTTGCCAATAGCTCGTCGAGACGTTCGAAGGATTCGTTGATTCCCTGTTCCATGCCTGATCCAACCATCCCGTCGCGGTCGGCGACTGACTGAAAGACGGAGTGTATGGTGAGTCTAGTTCTTGCTCCGGGTAGTTCCTCGAATCTTGCCGTCTCCAAACTGACATGTCCCTTCTCGGGCAGTCCTTCGAATTCGAAAGTGTCGATGAGTCTTTCGGGTGGCAGGACTTCGTGGTTCACGCCGTGAAATCCGAATGAGTTGCCTTTCTCGTCTGTGTGCGTGTACCGCCACATCCCTCCGGATCTAGGCTCGAACTTTTCCAGATTCATCTTGTACTTTCTAGGTCCAAGCCATTGCACGTACAGTTTTGGATCTATGAATGCTTTGAAGACGAGTACTCGTGGTGCGTCAAACTCGCGTACTATGAAGAGCTCTTGCTTCCCCGGCTCTGCGGTGACCTTTGTTTTGTTTCTAGCCATTCAATCACCTCCTTTTCTTCTTGATCGTTCTTCGTTTCTCCGCCTGCAACACCTTGTCCAGCTGCTCGAATCGTTGGTCCCAGTGATCTGTCGTTCGTTTAATCCAGTCTTCGATTTGGTGCATCGTGTCGGGGTTGAGGCTGTATATTCGTTTCTGAGCGCTCTTTTCCAGACGCACCAGATCTGCTTCGCGTAAGACCTTGAGATGTTGTGAGATTGCTGGGTGGCTTACAGTGAAGTTGTCGTAGATGTCTGTGGCGGCCATTTGACCATTCGTTGCGAGTAGTTCTATGATGTTGCGCCTTGTGGGGTCGGCGAGCGCGCTGAACAATTGCTGGCTCACAATGCTTCTCTCGTGTCTTCTATGGACAAGTTGTTAAGTGACTATCTAATTAAGACCTAACTTAATAAGCCTTAGGACTCCAAGAATTGCAATAAAAAACTAGTCCCCAGATAGGCTCCCGGACAATCAGGACTGGGACTGTGATTCGGGTTTCGTGCTTTCCTCCACAATGGAGTACTTTCCATCTGGATGCAGCTCAAAGTACTCTGGGTAGCCCCACGGATTGCCTTTCACGTGTTGTGCGAAGAATGTTGTGTACGTGTTGTGAGAATAGCCCTTGACTACTTGCGCAACACTGCCCGGAGTGAAGAGCTTGGCAAGTTTACCCGTCCCAATCGCACTCTTTATGTCTTCAAGTAATCTAGCCATCGATATCTGCAACAAAAGAAGTTACTCTGTAACATATACCCTCTTTGGTCTAGGTCTATCATGGCTCGGACAATCCTCGGTCAACGATAACTGAACAGAAGGAGTGATCTACGACTGGGACTATCCTCTTCTCAACGGCTCTTTAATGGCTACCGGGTTCGCTCATGGTTGACCCACACCATATCTAGGAATTCTCCATAGTGTCCGTCCTGACGCTTACCACATCTCCTACATTCTCTACGGTTGTAGCGTGGAAAATCCCAAGAGTGACGTATCAGACACCTAATCGCTAACAAGGTTGGAGCCTGTCTATTATTATCCGTTGCAAATGAGATCATCGTGAGTTATTGCTGTTATGTTTCAGTCTAATGTCCGTTCAGTTTGACTTGTACGAGTCTCTGTGTTTTCGGAATGCATCCCTTCGAGAAGCTCAATATTGGGCAGATCCTAGGGAATCAAAAAGTTGCTGGAAGAGCGGGATGCCCTCGACAGCGACGATAAGTATTTGAGGAGAAATGACCCGGAGAAGGCATAGGTCAGGAGCAGCCTCCTAAGCGCCAGTCCGTCTTCTCCTCTCCGAGACTGTGTCAATAGCAAGATGGTGTTACAAAGACAATGATTCCTAAGGATGTACAGCTGCGAGTAGCAGATGCTAATCAGCGGGATGTAGGTCATGGAAAGGTACGGATGGACAATGAGACGATGCAAAAACTTTCGATTACGGCCGGTGATTTTGTAGAAGTTCACGGAAAACGATCAACCGTAGCCGTAGCATGGCCGGCCTACGCGGAAGACCAGGGCAAGGAAATAGTCCGTATCGATGGATTGCTCCGGAGAAACGCCGGCGTGGCACTCAACGAATATGTTACGATAAAGAAGGCCGAGGTCAAAGATGCACTGACCATGGTTTTCGCCCCAACCGACGTGCGGCTAAGTGTGGACGAAGAGTTCGTGGGCTTCGTGAAACGCCGCTTCATGGGCATGCCCTTCGTCGAAGGAGACATGACCTTACTCAGCATATTTGGAAGCGCAGTACCCCTGATCTCAACTAGGATCCGCCCACACGGACCAGTAAAGATTACAGAATCCTCAGTTGTCCAGGTGATGAGTGAGATCGCCCCGGAGAGGAAGGGGATTGCCATTGTAACTTACGAGGATATCGGTGGGCTTCATGGAGAGATTCAGAGAATCCGGGAAATGGTTGAGCTTCCCCTACGCCATCCGGAACTGTTCCAGAGGTTGGGAATCGAACCTCCGAAGGGCGTATTTCTCTACGGTCCACCTGGTTGTGGCAAGACATTGCTGGCCAAAGGTGTGGCTAACGAGTCGGACGCGAACTTCTACGTGATATCTGGACCGGAAATTATCTCAAAGTTCTACGGCGAGTCAGAGGCTCGGTTGCGAGAAATTTTCCAGAAGGCCTCGGAGACTGCGCCCAGCATTATTTTCATCGACGAGTTGGATGCAATAGCTCCGAAACGTGAAGAAGTAACTGGTGAAGTGGAGCGGAGAGTTGTAGCCCAACTTCTCTCTCTGATGGATGGAATGAGCGCCAGAGGCAACATCATAGTAATTGGGGCCACTAACAGGCCCAATTCTATTGATCCAGCGCTGAGACGTCCAGGACGTTTTGATCGAGAGATTGAGATTGGAGTACCGGACAAACTGGGCCGGTATGAGGTCTTGCAGATTCACACTCGAACTATGCCGTTGGGCTCGGATGTTGACCTTCATCGCTTAGCTGCCATATGCCACGGGTATACTGGTGCCGACGTCTCAGCACTGTGCAGGGAGGCCGCCATGAAGGCTCTGCGAAGATACCTGCCCGACGTTAACCTCGACGAACGAATACCAAGCAGTATTCTGGAAAAGATGGAGGTTAGACTGGAAGACTTCATGGTAGCTTATCGCGAAATAACGCCAACAGCTATGCGGGAGGTCTACATCGAGGTTCCGTCCGTCCAGTGGGCCGACGTGGGCGGTTTGACCGAAATGAAGCAGGAGCTGCAGGAAGCTGTAGAGTGGCCTCTGAACAAGCCTGAGGTGTTCAAACGGGTTGGGATTAGGCCACCGAAGGGGATACTGCTGTATGGACCACCTGGATGTGGTAAGACGATGCTGGCCCAAGCTGTGGCCACTGAAGGAGAAGCCAATTTCATCTCGATCAAGGGCCCGGAGCTGTTCAGCAAATGGGTTGGTGAGTCCGAGAAGGGTATACGCGAGGTTTTCAGGAGAGGACGAACGGCAGCGCCTTCGATCATCTTCTTTGATGAGTTAGACTCAGTGGTTCCCCGCCGAGGAATAGGCGGCGACGCCGACGTTTCGGATCGAGTGCTAAGCCAACTCTTGACAGAGATGGACGGAATCGAGTCCCTAGAAAACGTGGTCGTCATAGGAACAAGCAATAGACCAGACATTATCGACCCCGCGATCCTCCGGCCTGGAAGGTTCGACAGACTCATCTACGTTCCCCCGCCGGATCACGCAACAAGACTGCAAATCTTCAAGATTCATACCAAGAATATGCCCCTTGCTAGGGATGTGGAACTGGACCTGATGGCCTCCCGGGCCGCTGGCTATTCGGGAGCCGACATTGAAGCAGTCTGCCGCGAAGCGGGCCTTGTGGCATTGCGGCAAAACATCGAAGTGAAGGAGGTTACCCCGGAGCATTTCAGAGATGCTATTGAGAGGATCAAACCCAGCATCACTCCGGACATGGAGAACTGGTACCAAGGATTCCGGAAAGGATTCAAGAAAGAACGAGCTCCCGTTTCAATAACTTAGACTTAGAACTCGTCTCAGGTGACCCGGCGGTTTGGATAAGGTCTAGGATCCTTCCAAAACGAGCGCAAGGGCTCAGTTGATTCTATGAAATCCTCTTACCGAGACTGTTTCTTCTTGCTGGCACACCATTCACAGTCACACGTACAACGGTCATTGTGACCCGCAATTGTAATCTGAATGCGAGTCATACCTCTACCAACCTTGGTCCCAATACTCCTGTCATGCTCAAAAGGACATTTCGACATCCAGTTTCCCTGTACCTAGGCTAGATTTTGACTTACAACTCATGAAGGCATCAAAAAGCAACTCTATGTTCGAGGTTAATGAGTTATTCAGAGGGTTGGATTCCCCAACTCGACCGCGGGGGGGGGCACTACTAGTTGAAGAGGTGTCCTTGCTCTATTGCTTGTTGTGACAGAAACGTGCCTATAAGTGACGGGGATGGGAGCGTGGTGGGACCCGATCACTTGCGCTTTCAGGTTCGAGTGTTGGATTGTTTTGTCAGATAAGGGTAGGGCGTTTATCAATATTGAGAATGTTGTCGCTTCTGCGACATTGAAGCAGAAGATTGACCTCAACGCGATCGTTCGTGTCTTTCCTGGGGTTGAGTACCGCCCGGAGCAGTTTCCGGGTTTGGTTTACCGGTTGAAGAAGCCCAAGACCGCGACCCTGATATTCAGCTCAGGAAAGATGGTCTGCACTGGTGCAAAATCTGAACGCCAGGCCCATAAGGCGGTCTTGAAAGTGGTTGACGAATTAAAGAGGGACGGGATTGTAATCCCCGGTAGGCCGGAGATTGTGATCCAGAACATTGTCGCCTCCGCCGGCCTAGGAGGCCACATTGATCTTGAGAAGGTGGTCTATGGGTTGAAGAAGACTATGTACGAGCCTGAACAGTTTCCAGGACTTATCTACCGTATGGACGAGCCGAAGGTTGTGATTCTCATCTTCGCCAGCGGCAAACTGGTCTGCACAGGGGCCAAGAAAGAGATTCAGGTTCATATCGCAGTGAATAAGCTTCAGGAGATTCTCGAGTCGAAGAACCTGATCACTTACGAGGGCCCAGAGAAACCGCGCTTGCCGCCTCTGCCCACGAAGCCCGCAGCCTAGCCGTTTGCATCCGGCTCCTATGCATCCTCACACAGAGCGTTAGACTTCGGCAAGAAGACGAGCTATTCCGCCCAGCGAAACGCGTCCATAGCAGGCTTTTCTTCTGTAATCCAAGAGGCATGACGAGTATGATGTACCTCAAAACACCTATAGGCAGCGAAACCGTTCCATCTGCAAAGGTGAAAGATAGGATGCGCAATCCGTTCCGAAGAAAATCCAAGAAGACATCAGACGCAGAGACAGCAAAATAAGTCTAGATCGATTCTCCCGGAAGACTTCCCTTCTCTAAGGGGCCTAGGACAGGCAAGACGACCAGAGGGAGGATCCGGACAATCGCGAGGGGACCCTAGGTCCAAAGAATCGTTTCTTGTTCTTCATCATCTGGTCAGCGGATTCTCAATTCGCTTATATCTCAGCTTGGGAGGTCGGCCTTTCGAATGACTGACAACCTTGACCGGAACTTCAG
>VBBH01000328.1 GCA_005888695.1 Candidatus Bathyarchaeota archaeon | reverse complement strand
GAGACTGTTTCTTCCTTGACTTTTCCTCCGCCGACCTGATACATTGTCTGACCCTGTATTGTGACGCTTGCCACTTCCGGATTTTCAATAATGATCCGTCTGTTTGATCCCTCGAACACGACCTTAGTAATATCATCCATTTCTTTGAGTTGCATCCCCATTCGTGCCATCATCCGGTTCGCTTCTCTGGAACCCATCTTTCGAGGCATCATAGTCTATCTCTCAGTCCTAGCTTAGGCTTCGATGAGAAAACAGGAAATGCTTGTTGTTAAGCATATCACACGATACATCTTTTCTCACGGGCCGACACCATGCCGCACCTTGACAGCCACCCCGACCCGGAAACTCAGCATCTCCTCCGCGTTGAAAAACGACCTTCCAACAGCCAATAATTCATCTCGCTCATCAACGACTAGTACTTCTTCTTCAGCGCGAATCTCTGGATCAACATTGGCGACATGCTTCGCGAAGACATTCCCGCCCTTCCGAATAAACGGCTCCACCCCAGACATGACAACTACTCTAAGCCGCGGCGGCTTGAAGATATGCATCAGCCTCCTTCCGCCTTCCACTTGAAGGGCATATAGCCCGTCTCTCGCCTTCAACGTGGCAAGCAACACGTCATTCTCATAGACGTGTCTAATCCTGCCGGTGCTCAACGACCTAGCTATCCTAATGGTATCAGAGAAGACTTGCCCGGCACCATGTCCGAACTGGTACGCCGCGACCATTCTGACCCTCCTAAGCTCATGAGGCTTAGGCTGGATGGTATCCATAGACAACGGATTTGTCCTCCGGAAGAGCAATAAGCTAGTTTGTTTCTTAGTCAATAGCTGTTCTCGCACGGAGTCTACGAATAGCCAATGTTCTGTGAAGTTTGCGGCCGCGAGATAGTAGGACGACCCTCTCGGTCGCTTGTTGAAGGTGTAACAATGATTGTGTGCAAGCACTGTGCCGGCCTAGGAACAGAGCTACCCAGTCCGCCAGCACGACCCGCCAGTAAAGCAGGATTCTCCCCCAGGGCCAAACCACCAGTGGGGAGACTGCCACGAGAGTACTTGGAGTCGGACTTGGTCGAGGACTATTCACGAGTGATCAAAGAGGCCAGGGAAAAAGTGAAGCTTTCCCAGCAGGATCTCGCAATGAAGGCTAAAGCAAAACTATCAATGATCCAGAAGATCGAGATTGGTAAGATGGAGCCACCTATACCATTGTCGAGAGAACTTGAGCACATCTTACACGTCAAACTCCTAGTGCCGCGAGAGGAGATCGAGGTTCCCATCGCTTCTTTGAATCAAGAGGTCCAAGGAGTCAGCATAGGTGATGTCGCCGTCGTTAAGGAAGCGGACGGTGACGAATTAGAGGACGACAAATAAATCTCGGGTCAGTTTCTCCAGCTCTACAGTTTTTGTATAAGACAGTCACGTAAAGTGACTATCTATCGTGAGTCACGTTATTATGACGGGCCCCCAATAAGATGCGATGAGCGTTTATTCGTGCAACAGCAAGAGGTTCAATCAAAGCCACTATCACTCTGGCATCACGCTGATTTCAGAAGGCTCTGGATATCCGACACCATATCCCAGTTCGGCGGTCAATTCAGCGGCTGGGCAATCCCCACAATCGCGGCATTCGTCTTAGGAGCTACGCCACTAGAATTCGGAATATTGACAGCAGCAGGAATGGCACCCTGGCTCCTCTTTGCATTACCCGTGGGCACATGGGTTGACCGGCGACGAAGACGTCCAATCATGATTGTAGCAAATATTGGCCGCGCCATAGCACTGGCCTCAATCCCAGCCGCGTGGTTCTTCCGGAACGTTTCTTTCTCACTACTCCCTTCCTCGAGTAACGGTCCTGTCTTCAGTCCATTCAATCTAGGCCTTCTCTACATTTCAGGGACAGCCATCCAGTTAGTGACATTGCCCGCCTCTCCCTTGGCATGTTTGGGCGATGCAGTCGGTTTCCTCTCATCCTCGTTATTTCTAAGTAGAATTACTCGAGAGGAAATAGTTCCCGACAACCCTAACAAGCCCTCAGTATTGTCTCAGATGAAGGAAGGGCTGAGCGTCGTTTTTGGAGACACAAGGCTAAGATCTATCGCGGGATCAACATCCACGTCAAACTTCTTCGGTACAGGAGTATTCACACTCATATTCCTCTTCGCTAGCCAAGGCCTAAAAATAGACCCAAACTATGTGCCGATCATCCTTGCCGTAGGCGCGAGCATCGGAAGCCTTGGCGCTCTCCTCGGCGCATTCGTAGCAGGACGACTCGGTCGTCTGCTAGGCGTCGGACGTGTAATCATCATTTCGATGTTCATAGCTGCTGCCGGCAGTCTATTCCTCGCCTATGACGTGCCAGCCCTCGCAATCCCGATTCCGGCTCTAAGCGAGATTTTTCCACAGATTCGCTTCACCACCGTCTCGATCCCGACAGCACTCATCATATTTTTTGTCTTGACAAGCTGGGGCTCAGTAGTCTACAACGTCAACCAGGTTAGTCTCCGCCAGGCAATAGTCCCGTTGAAATTGCAGGGACGAATGAACGCTACGATGCGCTTCCTAGTCTGGGGAACCATCCCACTAGGAGGAATAACAGCCGGTATTCTGGGCACCGTTTACGGCGTAGGCACAGCTGTCACCATCGCAGCCTTCGGCGGCCTACTTGCTGGTCTTTGGGTATTATTCTCCCCGGTCAGGAAGCTTCGAGAGATACCGATGAACCAGCTTGCATCAACGACGCCCGGCAACACGACCACTAGCTGATACTAACATCTGCATCTTCCTCAACGTGCTTTCCCGCCCTTGAAGGCACGATCCGTATCTTACTATTCGCAAAGTCTCTCTCGAACTCCTGATGCTCCTGAAACCAATCCAAGAAGACGGCTAAAGCGGCAACCTCACTCATAGGCTGAGACGTAACTGAGACGTTCCAATCTGCAAGCCCGAACAGTTCCCCAGGGACCTTCTCAGATCCGACCACGACTAGGAGGTCACTGGCTGTCTTACGAATTTCATTCACTACCTTTGACAGGGGCAGTCCATAAGCCGTCAGATGGATCACAATACCTCCAGACTGTTTCCATCGCTGAATTACCTGTTTCCAGGGGGTCCCGCTTTCCACGGAAAACTCCCCGCCGAACCTGTATGCTACATCACGCACCTTCGCAACCACTTCCTTATCCTCAATATCAGAGATTATCACGCCCTCAGCCCCCAGGGCTCTGGCTGTGAGGCAAACATGGGTAGTCAAGCGCCAGTCCCGCGGTATCCTATGGCCCATACGGAGAACGACTATTCTAGCCATTAGCCTTCTTCGAGAGGAATCCGGTAATAGTATTAAATTGGGCCGACGGCCAATATAAGGGGTGGAAGGGTTTCTCAAGAGTATGGCGTCTGAGAGCAGCGATAACCATGACCTGGTTCGTCTCGCAAGCTTCTTCGGAGGCGAGGAAGCGATCAATGTTGTACGCGCTCTTACACAAGCCGGCACCACTACAGACGACGTCATCGCCAATACCGCTAACGTTCGCTTGAATACCGCCCGAAAAGTTCTCTACAAACTCTATGACCATGCGCTCGTCACATGCACCAAATCCCGGGACGAGAAGACCGGCTGGTACATTTACCACTGGAAGTTGCAGCCCGACCAATTAGATGCTTTTGTCCGAAGCAGAAAGAAGAAGGTTCTCGAGAAGCTCCGAGCCAGATTGGACTACGAGAAGACCCATAGCTTCTTCATGTGCAAGGGATGCCTTAAAGGAAGAGTGACGTTCGAAGAGGCGATGGAGTCAGCCTTTCGATGCGGAGGCTGTAAC
>VBBH01000156.1 GCA_005888695.1 Candidatus Bathyarchaeota archaeon | reverse complement strand
GGGCTTTACCCTGATCGCCTCCCCGAACGTGCTAGCTCGATTCATAGCCGGTGGCTCAGCAACATCAACAATCGTTGTCACGAGTCTAGGCTTCTCGGGCACGGTTACCCTCTCAGCACCTCCAGCGTCAGCAGACGGTCCCTTTGCAGCACTCAGCCCTACGGATATTCCACTGACGCCTGGAGGACAAGGCACTTCGACTATTACGATCACAACAACCAGCAAGACCCCATCCGGATCCTATCAGATCACAGTATCGGGCGCGAGCGGATCCTTGTCACGATCAGCTTTCATCACGGTGATCGTGGATCCTGACTTCTCCATATCAGCAGGCCCAGTCACTCCTGCAAACTTCGTCGCTGGTAGTTCGGCAACGACCACGGTCACCATAGGAAGTATAGGGTTGGCTGGTAGTGTGTCGTTAACCGGCACTGTTCCGGTATCTGCTATTGGACTCTCGGTTTCGTTCGTACCATCAAGTGTTACGCTTGCTCCGGGCTCAGCAACATCCTCGGTTGTAACCCTGTCCACTGCCCCCACGACTCCAGCTGGAATCTACGCTGTTACTTTGAACGCAGTCAGCGGAAGCATTTCGCACTCAGTGAGTGTATCCGTCACGGTGAATGCCGACTTCACAATAAGCGCTAGCCAGGTTACTACTGTCGTATGCGGTTCTGGAGGTGGCTCATCGACGATCACGCTTAACAGCCTAGGCTTCTCGGGGAGCTTGAGCCTGACCGCCTCTCTCTCTCCTAACGTACTTGGTATCTCCACCTCGTTCAGTCCCAGTGCGAGCGCTAGCCTGAACCCAGGGACGTCCAGTTCTTCGCTTTTGACTTTGCAGATTGCACCGTCAACTCCATCCGGGACTTATACTGTAACGATAACAGGCACTGCAGGGTCGATTGTCCACAGTGCTAGTGTGACGTTCGCCATAACTGGCAGCTTCGGCATTGTCACTTCTCCTCCTTCGCCGGGCGTCATTGTGGCTGGCAGCTCAGCTACTTCAACGGTCACGCTCAGTAGTTCATGTCTTCAAGGAACGGTATCCCTCACCGCGATCCTTCCATCAAATATCCCTGGCTTGACTGCTTCCTTCAACCCCAACCCAGTCACGCTTCCTCTTGGTGGCTCAAGCGCTTCGACACTGACCGTGTCAACGACCCCCTCTACGCCTGCGGGCTCTTACTCAATCCAAGTCTCTGCTACTAGTGGCAGTCAATCATTGACCGTATCGGTGTCTGTGTCTGTCTCGCAAGACTTCACCCTTTCCGCCTCAGGCGTAAGCCCGGCTAGTATCCTCGCAGGACGATCCGCGGTCTCCACTATTACCCTCGATAGTCTCGGGCTCACCGGCGGCGTGCAATTGTCAGCAAGCATAGCACCATCGAGCGGAGTGGTCGCTTCATTCAATGTAAACCCGGTTGTCATATCACCAGGCTCTTCTGCTTCCTCATCGATGACGGTTTCGACGACACCCTCGACGCCTGCCGGGGACTACATCGTAACAATAACTGGGAGGTACGGGATAGTATCCCATTCAGCGACCGTCACAATCACAGTTACCGGGGACTTCTCCGTGACAGTGACCCCAACAAACCCTGCAGTTGCAGTAGGGTCCTCTTCAAACGTGATAATCAGCCTCAACAGCACAGGACTCTCGGGGCAGGTATCTCTCTCCGCGTCGATCCTGCCCTCCTCCACTAACACCGTCTCAGTATCGTTCAGTCAAAATAAAGTCCCCATATCTCCAGGCGGTTCGGCGTTATCCGCGATGACTGTTTCCGCTTCCCCGTCCACACCTCCTGGTGCGTATAGTTTGATCGTCAACGCGACAAGCGGTAGCATCTCCCATCTGACGATCGTAACTCTCAATGTTGGTGACTTCAGCATCTCCTCCAACTCACCGTCTTCAACCCTCGTGTCGGGAAGTTCCGGAAGTACGCTGATTACGGTCTCAAGCGTATCCAGTTTCACTGGCACGGTAACGTTATCGGCCTCTCTGTCCTCCGGAACAGGCTCCGGCATTTCCTGCTCTCTCAGCCTCGGCAGTATCACTCTGAGCCAAGCAGGCGGTTTGGGAACGACGACACTATCATGCTCTAGTTCTAGCGCGGGCACTTATGATGTAACAGTGACCGGGGTCAGTGGATCATTATCCCACTCTGCGACGACCAGATTCATTGTAACCGATTTCACAATCTCAGCTAATTCCCCGGCCGCCGTGAGCGCCGGCGCGTCCGCCACTATTACAGTCTCAATATCTGCGGTGAACGGATTCACAGGGACCGTAACTCTCACTGACAATATCGCACCAGGATTGACATGCTCGGCGATTGCTCCCTCTAACGTGCTCAGCTCAGGAACAGCGACAGTGTCATGCAATTCTTTGAGTCCCGGACCATATTCCGTGACAATTACAGGCACAAGTGGTTCTCTCTCCCACAGCACCACTCTAACAATAGTTGTCCAGGATTTCACATTGTCCACCGGTAGCACAAGTGTCAGCACAGTTGCTCAAGCGACCGCAAGTTCCACATTATCTGTAGCGGGCCAGAACGGTTTCAGCGGAACCGTCAGCTTAGGAACATTTGTTTCACCGAATAACGGCTTGACTTGTGGACTAAGCGCGACAGCGATTGCCTTGTCCGCGGTATCAACGTTCGGCTCCTCAACTCTATCCTGCAGCGGAACAGCCGGGATCTATACAGTAACAGTTACCGGAACCAGCGGTTCACTATCTCACAACACCGTCGTAACATATACAGTCCAGGACTTCACGGTAAACGGGAGCCCGCTTGCCGTCCAGGTAATTGCAGGTTCCACTGCTGCCTCAACAATCGGCGTGGCCGCTGTCAATGGATTCACGGGAACTGTCGGCTTGTCCTCATCAGCTTCGCCCTCTGGCTTGACTTGTTCATTGAGCCCTGGCACTCTCATTCTTACAAGCTCGTCCGGCTCAAGCTCGTCAACATTGGCGTGCTCGGGTCAGGCAGGAGTCTACACAATAGCAGTGACGGGCGCATTGACCGGAACTAGTGCTACTTTGTCCCGCACAGTCATAGTTACCGTTACGGTCGAGGATTTCTCCATCAGCACAAGTCCTGCCTCCATAGCTGTCAACGCAGGCACACAGGGGGTTTCGGTGATAACAGTCGGTGGTTTGAATGGATTTGCAGGTACCGTCACTTTAACTCCCACTATCTCCGCTCCGACACTCGCTTGCAGTTTGACGCCGGCCACGGTAACATTGCCGTCGTCAAGCACGTCCAGTCTGTCATGCCAAGGACAGTCCGGAGTCTACACCGTGACCATTACTGGATCGAGCGGATCAATATCACACGTGGCAGCGATTAGCTATACTGTCCAGGATTTTGCGGTCGTGGCTAATCCTGCGAGTGTCATCGCCCAAGCCGGTGTCAGTGCGTCGTCTACAATCTCCGTTAATGCTCAGAATGGGTACACAGGCACTGTAGCATTGACAGACAATGTGTCGCCTTCAACCGGACTATCCTGTAGTCTCGCACCAACCACACTGACCCTAGGGAACTCGGGATCATCCATCCTGTCTTGCACTGGGACGACCGGGACCTACACAGTTACAGTAACCGGGGCTAGCGCTTCTATTCCTCATTCTTCAACCGTAACATTCATCGTTCAAGACTTCAGTTTAACCATCCCATCCCCTGCCACTACTACCGTCAACGCCGGAACAACAGGAACATCCACAGTTAGTGTAAATCCGATTAACGGATTCGCTGGAACCGTTAACCTGGCCACCTCAACAGCGCCGACAACCGGCGTAAGCTGTACGCTTGCCCCGACCAGCATAAGTCTCGGCACAACGGGCACGTCCACACTTTCATGCACTGGTTCAGCAGGAACCTACGCCGTTACTGTGACTGCAACGAGCCTTTCATTGTCTCACTCTGGCACTTTCACCTTCATCTTACAGGATTTCGCCTTGAGTGCGAGCCCCGCCGGTGTCACAGTAAACTCTGGCACGGCAGGTAGCTCTACCTTGACGACGACAAGTGTGAATGGATTCGCCGGCACAGTAGCACTCTCAGCGACTGTCTCGCCGTCAACTGGTCTCACCTGCACGATATCGCCTAGTAACGTGCCTCTTGGCACATCAGGTTCCGCCACGCTCTCATGCAATGGATCCGCAGGATCCTATGCTGTGACTGTGGCCGGCAACAGCGGCTCGCTCTCCCACGTTTCAACCGTGACTTACGTCGTACAAGACTTCTCGATCACGGTAAGTCCACTAACAATCACATTCAGTGGCGGTCAGGCCGGGACCGCCACGGTCACTGTCACAAGTCTCAACGGTTTCACAGGTGCGGTCGCGCTCACCACCTCAGTTTCGCCCTCTATTGGACTAAGCTGTACTATGAGTCCGGGGAGCATCACACTCGGGACTTTGGGCACTTCGACCTTATCTTGTGGTGGATCAGTTGGCTTGTACATTGTAACTGTGGTAGGCGGGAGTGGCTTACTATCCCACTCAGCCACAGTCACCTACACGGTTCAGGACTTTACTCTCGTAGCGAGCCCTGTCTCGGTTTCTGTCAACGCGGGTATTGTTGGCTCGTCCACCATCACCCTTTCTGCCGTCAGTGGTTTCGCTGGATCCGTGTCGATTTCATCGTCCGTGGCACCGTCGTCAGGCCTCACATGTTCGCTAGCTCCAGTTAGTGTAACACTTGGATCGTCTGGAGGTTCCACATTATCATGCAGCGGCTCCGCCGGATTGTATGATGTTACCGTGACCGGGACGAGCGGTCCACTATCTCATCAGGCGAAGGTCACCTACACGATCCAAGACTTTACGATTACATCGGCACCAGCAACGGTCACGGCTTATGCTGGAAACCCAGGCTCTTCTACGGTCACGGTAACGAGCCTTAACGGGTTTGCTGCTAATGTTGGGCTAGCAGCGACAGTATCTCCCTCAATAGGGCTGAGTTGTTCTTTGAACCCTTCAACGGTCACCTTAAGCACGAGCGGTACTACGACCCTCACTTGCAATGGATCAGTAGGATCCTACACAGTAACCGTTACTGGGACGAGTGCCGGTTTGTCCCATTCTGCCTTAGTTGTCTACACTGTGCAAGACTTCACTCTATCGGTTGGCCCCGCGTCCGTAACAATTCCATCCGGCGCTCCAGGATCTTCAACTCTTGTCGTGACAGGCGTTAACGGCTTCACGGGTACTGTGGCTCTGTCAACCAGCGTTAACCCAACGCCTGGTCCTGCCTGCGCCACCACTCCTGCCGGAGTAGTTCTTAGCTCCTCAACCGCTTCCGGGACATCAGTGTTGTCCTGCAACGGCAACTTGGCAGGGAATTACATAGTCAGCATTTCAGGAACAAGCAACGGTATCTCGCACGTCGGTACCGTAACAATTCAGATAACGGATTTTGCAATGTCTGCGAATCCGATTTCTGTCTCGGCGGTCGCTGGCACAGCTTCATCTTCGACCGTAAGTGTAACGCAGGCAAACGGCTTCACGGGCGTTGTCACACTGGTGCAGTCTTCCTCGCCTTCTGCTGGGCTAACGTGTAATCTCAATCCTTCGAGTGTAACTGTCGGATCGTCTGTTTCGACCTCGACCTTGTTCTGTACGGGATCTCCGGGCTCAGCGGGCGTCTACTTTGTCACAATCACAGGAACCAGTGGGCAGCTTTCCCATTCAGCGACTGTCACTGTCACGGTTCAAGACTTCACGTTGACATCTAGCGCTACTAGTATTAGCATTAACGCTGGAGCCAGCGGGACCTCGACGATTACTGTCGCTAGTCAGAACCTGTTCAATGGAGTCGTCAGTCTCACTGCGTCATTCGCGCCGTCGACCGGACTAAGCTGCACTCTCAATCCGACCAACGTGACTCCAACGGCTGGAGGTAGTTCTACCTCAACATTGGCCTGCACGTCTACAACAGCGGTCACCTACACCGTCACAGTGACTGGTACAAGTGGTTCCCTCACGCACTCTGCAACTGTCCTCCTAGCCGTCCAGGACTTCGTTGTATCTCCAAATCCACTAAGTGTAGGGGTAAATGCCGGTGCCCAGGGGGCGTCAGTTATTACTGCAGTTCCTCTCAATGGATGGTCAGGCACTGTGAGCCTCAGCGCGACTGCGCCGGTCTCGGGTCTGACGTGCAATCTCAGTCTGACGAGCATCAGCGGGTCAACCCCGTCCACACTCTCATGTGCCGGCATTGCAGGTACATATTCGGTACTAATCAGCGGGAATAGCGGGTCGCTGAGTCATTCGGCAACTGTTAGCTATACCGTCCGAGACTTCACCTTGGTCGCGAGTTCCCCGTCTGTTACTGTCGACGCGGGCTCGGTTGCACAATCCCCCATAGTACTCAGCCCAAGTTTCGGGTTCACAGGAACAGTCAGCCTTACTCTCAGTGTCTCTCCAAGTACCGGCCTCGGATGCAATCTAGATTCTACGATTCTTACTCTCGGCTCGTCGGGAACAGCTATGCTATCATGTAATGGTTCAGCAGGGGTCTATACCGTTACAATTTCAGCTACGAGTACCGGTTTGTCGCGCACCACAGCTGTTCTGGTCACGGTCCAAGAGCCGATAATCCGAACATCCCCTGACTCGGTTAGCGTCTCAGCCGGTACTTTTGGAAACTCAACAATTACTCTCGCAGGCCAAAATGGTTTCACACGCACAGTTTCCTTGAGCCAACCCTCGATCTCCCCGTCGAGTGGGCTTCGATGCCAACTCTCAACGACGGTCGTTACAATTGTCTCGGGCAACCCATCATCGGTTACACTCTCATGCAAGGGCTCGACGGCGGGCATATACCATGTTACGGTTACGGCAGACTTCGGCGGATCTCCTCCTCCTAGATCGGTTGTCGTTGTCTACACGATCCAAGACTTCACTGTAGACGCCAACCCACTCACTGTTACCTTGAATTCTGCCAGCGCGGGTCAAACTAACGTGACAGTAACAAGTCAGAACGGCTTTACCGGAACCATCCCGCTCTCAGCCTCTGTGAATCCATCGACTGGACTAACATGCAGTCTCGCGTCCCCCACTGTGAACCTGCAACTATCCGGAACGCGTGGACTATCATGCACTGGCAAGGCAGGAACTTACCTCGTAACTGTAACGGGCGCGATCGGCTCGCTTTCACACTCTGTCGTGATTACTTACAAGGTTCAGGACTTTGTCATATCACCCAGCCCAACCCAGGTCACGATCGTTTCTGGATCCACCGGGACCACAACCATAACTCTCACCGGACAGAACGATTTCAACGGCAACGCGACCCTGACAGCCTCCCCCATGGCAGGAACGGAACTTATTGCTCCAGTCCCTACCCTTGGTGCTAGCAATCTCATATTGACAATTGGAGTGAATGCAAGCTCCACATTGACCATAACAAGTGTCGGTGTCACACCGGGAACCTACTTTGTAACGGTAAACGCCACCATCGCCTCGCCAACCACCGGTAGGTTGTCGCATCAGATCAGTTTCAGTATCACAGTGACCCCCGCGCCTATGATACGAATCCCCAGCACACTGAGTGTCGTCGCTGGTTCTACCATAAGGTTCAGTGTAAACGTAACCGACTCGGACCTGTCCAAGACTGTGACATTGACCGCGTCCGGCCTTCCACAAGGAGCAACCTTCAACACCGCCCTCGGAACCGGAACCTTCAACGGTATCTTATCCTGGGCTCCCTCGGACAGTCAAGCATCTCACGACTACAATGTAACCTTCACAGCTGATGACGGTCATGGGGGAGTGGCGATAACGCAAATGACACTACATGTGAACCCCAGAGTGCAGACGCCCCCGCTCTTGTCGGGCAGTCAGTACTGGTTCCTTGGATTGGCCGGGTTTGGCGTAGCTGTCATGACCCCGCTCCTATTGAGGATCGTCAGAAGAACAGTTAGCAAGGGCAAAACCGCCCTGCTAAGCAACCCTGACCTGTAAGCGGTTTATCTCTTCAGTTTTCTAAAGCCCTGCACGATATTTCTGAGGAGTCCGCTGGGAAAGAACCTGAATCGCTTCGCATCGATTAGAGTGAAATCCCCTGCAGCCGAAAGAGTGTGCAAACCATTCTGATAAGGAGTATCAGCGTACGGTTCAACGACGGCAACAGGTTCTTCTTGAAACTCAGTTGTCGACAACCGTCCCACTCTATTGAGAACGATTTTTCCTCCTCCTGTCTTCGAACAATCTTGAGCTGGCCGGTAGAGTTGTCCCTCATACTCAAACGGTGTTCCACCGGGTCTTGCAGAACGAATATCAGTTTTGACAGGATTGAGCGGATGAGCTTCCCACGGCCCCCATAGATCCGAGGCATGCCACACGTACAGGTTCGCGTCGCCTCCCTTCTCTCGATCCGTAAAGGTCAACCACCACCGATTGTCGTGTTGAAATACTGTCGCGTCGATCGCCCTTACATTGTCGAGGAGATGACCGACCTTGATCCATCGGGTCGGAAATTCTAAGGCTCTATAAATCGAAATTTCTCTTGCTTGATTTGTCTCCGGAACGCAGTAGGTTTCACCTGCATGCTCGAAGAGAAATGGGTAAGACATGTGAACAGGAAGCTCCATAACGACTTTAGGTTCGCCGAAGGAAGCGTCGTCTTCAACTTGGACCGCGCAAATCATTCCTTTTCGATGAAGATGATCAAGTCTTTCGAATAGGACCGTCACCCGATGCCCATCTGAGCGGCCGAAAGGATCAGCTTGGATGTGTCCCTTTCTTGATTGGGGGAGCCAGCGAATAGTTGGTTTGAAACTAGAAGTGAGAAAAGCGCTGATGGGTGCTTGAACAATTCCAACATTCCATGAAGTGTAGCGGAACAAGAGGCGATAAACTGTCTCAATACGCCTCTTGAGTGTCTTGACGAGGAAAACCAACATCTGAAGATTGCTAGGGCCTCGAGATGATCCTGGACGAGCAACGGCCCTATCAACTGTAGAGGATTCGACTCCACCGTTTCGTATTCGAATACAAGCCTGAGCCGGCCAGGAGGCACAAGCCGACAAAGCTTGGTCTAGATTCCTTGAATAAGAGCCCCGTATTGTCTTCAAGTAGCCTTTCCATATTGGTGTGACCGATTCTCCCGTTCCAGTTAGTCTCTCCAAGACTACACCTGTTACATGGTCTCCGCAGTAGACCTGCCAAAAACAGTCAGGGGACGCAAGATTTCTTGTCCCATCATCGTTCCGAAACGACCATACGCCAAAACGAGGGATGGTTAGCAGTTCTTCTGGGACCAGGCATGTTCCGAAATCCAATGCGAAATCTAGATTTAGCTCTCTGAGCCTAGTCAACTTACTAGATTCGATGTGCTCACTTCCCAGATTCTCGATAATGTCGTTCGAGTTCGGAGCTGAGTTTATCGAATCCAAGGAATCAACAGGGATCCGCTGCCTTTGTCGCGTTCTTACGAAAATCTTCGAATAGGTATTGAATAGGACTGAATGGTGATC
>VBBH01000155.1 GCA_005888695.1 Candidatus Bathyarchaeota archaeon | reverse complement strand
CCGAATCATTCTTGGCCCATTCTGCGAAGAGCGTTTCTACCGGACAGTTCACGCATTCCCGCTGATTCTGCATCCTTGTGGAAACAGGGATCTGTTCCTTCTAGTTTCCAGTTCGAGGTTACAACAGGGGTATTCCCCAGCCGTAGCTTAGTTCCGGTTAGCCGTCTGGTTGGGAGAAATAAGCAGGTTTGGCAATTCAACTAACACCGACACGAATCAAGGGAAGCCACTACCTCCTGATTCCGAAGGATCTGGCGCAACTGCTTGAGATCAATGATCAGAGTGTCCTAGTACTCTCGATCGGAGAGTCGCCGAAGGGACAACGACTGATCTACGAGATCAAGGAACGTTCCCTGAACGAGCAGAAGCAGAAGTAGAGAGAATCAGGGCTGGATAGAAGACGGCGCTACTTCCGGAGTTCTTGATAGTTCTGGGGATAATAATTTTCCTGGCCATGAGCCTGCTCATTGCCTTATTCGACTTTGACATGCCCTCATTGTTTCCCTATCTCTTCCAGGGAGTAGCGATTATAGGTCTCGTGCAACTCTTCATGAGTCAAACCTTCATCAATACCGGTATCCTAAGCCGGGCAGCGAATGACGGCACGCGCCTCTCGCTCAGCGTCGTCTATCTCACGTCAGCAGTTTCCACTGTTGTTGGCCTCAACGTCTACCTGGCGGTAGTACGCCGGAAGATGGCTCTAGCGTCAGTCTTCTCGGGAGCACTGACAATGCCGATATTCACGATCTCAGCGCTCTTCGCCTCTTCCTTCATAGGAAGCGGCGGAGAAGTAGTCCTCTCGCCTGTTACCTTTGTGATCGTGGCAGTCTTGATACTCGTCGTCAATTTCGGCATGTTCTGGTTACAACGTGGTGCGTCAATGAGAATTGGCTATGCTCCAGGTAGACAGGGGTTATCGCCTACAAGTCCGTCATCGATGCCTCCAGATGCGTCGGCAATAGGCCTGTCTTCAACCGAGGAAGCAGGAAGCTTGCCCTTGCAGCTGCGGTCTATGCGAGTAAACGACGATTGGGAGGAGTCTCCGACGAAAGAAGAGGGTGAGCAGTAGAAGATGAAAAACCTCAGAGTAATCCTGAATCTTGTCGACAAGAAATCTTTCAGGTTGGAGCTCCTACTGGTTTCGACACTAGTCATAATCAGCGCGAGTGTTTTCGTTTACGCTGGGATTCCCTATCAGAGATCACTCAACGTGGGCAACTCGGCAGGACCAGAGGCAAGCTTCACGCCTACTACGATAATGATTCTGTTGGTTTCAGTGATCGTTGCCGGTCTCAGCCTGTTCTCGTTCCGACGTGAAGCGTCCAAGCATGTCAGCAACGCACCTCGTGTAGGAGGAGCATTCCCATCAGGTACAGTGTTCAAGTCTGCACGAGAAGATGAATGGGAGGAGTCTCCGAGGAAAGAAGAGGGAGGAGTAGAAGATGAACATGAACCAGTGCAGGACTGACAATCAGGTCCTCCGTTTTTCGGCATAGTACCGGTCCAGGTTTCGTAGGGTTACAAAGGCGAGAAGAAAGGAGTCCAATGCGCCTCTCGGAATAAGCAGTCGGAAGGAGGTGAGAGAATAGATTGAAGTTTCTCAAAATTGAATTGAACAAGAAGAGGGGTACTATTGCTCTCTTGGCGACGGCACTTGTAATCTCCAGTTTCTTCATCGGAGGCTACGTGGCCACCGGGAACTGGAATCCATGGGGCAACAGACACTACTACCAAGTGTTAGACGCGAACTTCCAAGAATGCTACACCCCAGCTGGTGGCACTCCTCAGTGTCAGTCAGTCCACAACGTAATGTTCGACACTGGTGCTCAATACGTCGAAAAACTGGTCACGTCCAATAACGAGGGATTCTGTGCAGTATCAGCATCTTGCAGCTTCCACTTTATCGCCATGTCTAGCAACACTGCCGCTCCCTTACCTGGGCAGTCGTCTACTGGAGTGAACGGCGCATCGTCAAGCGGTGACTGCGGGAACGCAGGTGGTTCTGGTGGTCAAAACGGTGGGGCAGAGCTTACAACGAACGGCTTCGTCGCCGTTGGGGGTGCAGTGACAGACATCACGGGAAGCTCACCGAAGAGTTCTACGGTCATAAACACCTTCACTGACAACACTGTAGCGACTACCGTTGCCCAGAGCTGCTTGGTAAACCAAGCTGCGAACAACGCAGCCCAAAGAGTAAACCTCGCCGCTGCAACATTCAGCGCCATCACGCTCCAGGTTGGGGACACGATACAGATCACGTGGACCATCACTTGGACGTGGAGCTAAGGCGTGCCAATCAGCGCATGCAGGAAAGCTAAACCCGAGACTCGGATGTTTTAGTCTCCGAGTAATCCCGACCTCTTCGAACAGCGAATGCCATCGCCCTAGGTTCCCGTGCTGAACATCATGTGTTACAACACGTGTATTCGTCCGCCGGACTAGTTGGCCGTTCCCTTCACAGGGGAGAGTCGAAGCCGCGAAACTCAGACTCCTGACCGCATTGATACTCTGCCTTCTAGCGGTAGCCATGCCTATCGGACACGCGGTTAACAACGTACACACATTCTATCTCGGGAGTTCAAGCGTACCAGGTTGTAGCGGCAGGTGCGAGGGACTGGCAACAAGTTCTGGTACGGCAGACACTGGAACCTCGCAGAGTGTCGCGATTGGTTCGAGCCCAGCTTTGGATTCCGGTAGCGCTCCTGACAGGACGGGAACATGGTCTTCAGGGTCAACTTTCACAATTACTGGGCTTACCACCTCTGGAACATCCGATGTAATCATCCTCCTAGTGGTAACCAATCCTCAATCGATAACCGTGTCCGCCTCGACTCCACCATCAGCGTCAGGCATAGCGTTCCAAGCCACCCCACGCCAAACCTACACTCCGACCAATTGTGCGGCACGAATGGAAGAATGGATCGGGACAACATCAGCGGCTCTATCCTCAGTGACCACGACAATCACTCTTGCTGGCGGAACTCCGACTGCTGTCAGCGGACAGATTATCGCTTATACGGGGGCAAAGGAGCCCACGGGCACTATTGTCAATTGGGCTTTCGATCAGGCGTCCGGCTTCGGAACGTTGAGCGACCAAAACTCGAAGTGTTCAGGAGGCGGCCCCAACACTCCACAACTTACGACAGGAGTTACGACGCTAAATGCAAACGATCTGGTCGTCGGTCTCTTCGGTTCTGAAAGCTCGATAACCGAAACTAGCGGGGGGGCCCCCTTCAACTTGAGGGCAACCGTTGCCGCAACGGGTGCTAGTAACGCCATAGAAGATGGTGGCACCTCCAGTGCAGGGAGCCAGACATGCCCGTTCGGAACAAACTCCAACCGTTGGCTCGTAATTTGCGACGCTCTCCAGTCCGCCGTCAAATTCTATCCAATCAGCCCTGATGTTGCCAGCAGCACAACGACCGGGACGCCAAGTACGACTTCTCCGAGCGGCTACGCCTGGGTCTACAATACGGCGGGGATCCAGAGCGGGCTATCGGACATCTTCTCAGGCGCTTGGCAGTTCGACCTGACCGTCGCGGCAAGTTCGACGGCTCCTGTTGGAAGACTATGGATTACGGTGTGGCAGTGTGGAACTAACAGCCTCGGAAGCTGTACATTTCTGTTCAAGAATTGGGACACCTCCACGAATAACGTGATTGGGTCAACCACTGCGACGAAGTACACTTGGACTTCCGCGACTCAGCCAACGTTTAGTGGGTGGAGCGGAAAGTATCTCGCGGTCGAGTATTGGACAGTGATGCAATATTCTGGTTCAACCTCAGCCACGACAGCCACAGAAACGACGGTCTCCACAGCTTCGGACATTATCACTCCCAACTGGGACTCAGCTCAGAGTCTCAGTGGATCTCTTATTCTAAACTCTGCAGAGAAGACTACTTACATCAAAATCCTATCGGCTTTCTTAACTGCATCTTCGAGCCTAGCTGAGAAATCTTCGATTTTCAGATCCCTGAGTGGTGCCCTGACTTCCGCTTCGAATCTTGCAGAGCACACCGCCTTTCTCAGGAGCGCGAGTGCTTCGCTTGCATCAGCCTCAAGCCTTGCGGATAAGTTGTCATTCTTCAGATCGCTAATTGGCTTCCTAACTAGAGCATCGAGCGGAGCTGCTTCGAACGGCATTTTCAGAACACTCACTGATTCGATCACGATCACAATAGGCAACCTAGTAGCGAACGTCGATTCCGGAAAGCTCGTTTGCAACACTAGTCCTCGATCCTGCTCGACCACGGTTACCGCAAACTGGAACATGGCATCGGGTCTTGGGAAGCAGGCGTCTTCCTTTCGATCTCTTAGCGACACTTTGACCGCTGCCGTTTCTATTGCAAAGGGAATAGGTAAGGCCCTAGTGGCCTCGCTAAGCCCTTCGTCAGGCCTCGCCGAGAAGAATTCGTTGTTCAGGTCCGTGGCGGGATCATTTGGCTCGGCGATGAGCTTGGCCAAACAGGATTCTCTTTTCCGTTCGTTGGCTGGTTCGATCGCCTCAATCTCCAGTATTGCCGAGAAGAATTCGCTATTCCGTTCTCTAAGCGGTTCACTCGCTTCAGTCTCGAGCTTCTCTAGGCAAGTTTCTCTTTTCAGATCGCTAACAGGCACATTGTCTCTAGGTTCTTCGCAGGTCAAGGGTCTTTACAAGAACTTGAGCGGTTCGCTAAGTCTAACATCAGCTTTCGCTGAACAATCTTCATTTTTCAGATCTTTGAGCGGTGCATGGACTCTGGCTGCGAGCTTCGCCAGACAGGTCTCCCTGTCGCGTTCGCTCATCGGGTCGCTGACTTTGAACTCAGGATCTGCCCAGAAATCATCTTATTTCAGGTCCGTTACTGCTTCGCTCACTCTCGTTTCGAGTTTTGCGGAGAAAATCTCGTTATTCAGGTCACCAACGGTATCCATGGGTCTGAGTTCAGGTCTTGCTGGGAACACGGCGCTGTTCAGGTCTCTGGCCACCTCGATAAGCGCTGTGGGTTCCATGGGCAAGAACTTCCCGAGATTCTTCACCATTTCCATGGGCATGTCTTCGGCTTTGGCCGAGAAATTCTCCTATCTCAGGACTCTGACGGGTTCGATTACGCTCGGCACCTCGCTTTTCACGGGTAAGACCGAAAACCTCGGAGTTTCTGTCGGGTCGGTCACAACTCTCACTGAACATACATCATTGTTCCGGTCGTTGACTGACGCCTTAAGCTCGGTCTCAAGCCTGGCGGAAAAGTCCTCTTTCTTGAGGTCCCTGACCAGTGCATTATCGTCAGTGTCAGGTCCGGCCAAGAAACTGACCCTCTTCAGGAGTCTCAGTAGTTCATTGGCTTCAGTTTCAGGTTTTAACGAGAAAACTTCGTACTTCCGGTCGGCGACCGGCTCAATTTCACTAGGCGAGTCTCAGGGTAGGAGTATCGCCAAGATTCTGAGTAGTACCTTCGGCATTTCCTCGAATTTCTCGGGGAAGTCTTCCTTCTTCATGTCGATGACAGGCTCGTTTTCTTTGGTTTCAGGGTTTGCTGAGAAATCATCGTTCTTCAGGACACTGACAGGTTCGTTGAGTCTTGCGGGCAATCAAGTGAGGGGCTTTACCAGGTCCTTCACCAGTTCGCTGGGTTCTGTCCTGAGCGTCTCTGAGCGCTATTCCTACGTTAGATCCTTGAGTGGGTCAATCTCTCCTGCCGGCTCTCAAACAAAGGGACTCGCCAAATCTTTTGCTGGAGCGTTTGGCTCGGTCACAGCGCTGACGGAGAAATTCTCGTATGTCAGGACTCTCACCGGCTCTCTGAGTCTTTCAGGCTTCATTATTAGAGGACGTATCATCGGGCTAACTACGGCGCTGGGTCCGAGCTCCACCCTATCGAGGCAGAGTTCCCTTTACAGGACGCTGATGAGTTCCTTGAGTCTTGCTAGTTCCTACATTAGGGGTCGGTTTGTAACTGTGAGCGCTTCCGTTGGTCCGGCCTCAGGTCTAGGTGAGAAATCATCGTTATTCAGAGCTTTGGCCGGTTCACTGTCGGCGTCTCTCGGATTCCTGGAGAGGCTTTCTATCATCAGGAGTCTTGCGGGATCATTCTCCTCGCTCTCCTCTGTGTCAGATAAAACCTCATACTTCAGATCTCTTGCTGGTGCTGTGAGTTCCGGCTCCAGTCTCTCTGAAAGACTTTCTCTCTTCAGGTCTTTCATGGGATCGATCTCCCAATCTTACGGATTTGCCGGGAAGTCCTCCTATTTCCGATCCCTTAGCGGTTCCCTATCCATATCATCTGCTATCAACTTGCGGAAATCAGTGCTAAGGTCTTTGACCACTAGTTTGGGTCTGGCCGGTTCGCAGGCTAAGGGTCTAATCGAGAATCTGGTCGGATCGCTAGGTTCCTCTACTAGCTTCTCCGAACAAATGTCGTGGTTCAGATCTTTGACCGGATCATTCACTATCGGAGGTTCACTGTTCAAAGGTCGGATCCTTGGACTGACGGCCTCGGTAGGCTCGGCTTCAGGTCTCGCTGAGAAGAACTCGTTCTTCAGGACTCTAACTAGTTCATTGGGTTTCGGAGCATCTTTCTTCAGAGGACGTACTGTTAATCTCGCGACTGCAATCGGGTTAGCATCTAGTCCTACTCAACGATTCTCACTCTTCAGGACAATGAGTGCAACGGCCTCCGCCGCTTCCGCGTTTGTGGAGAGGCTGTCCATATTCAGGTCTCTTGCAGGTCTTTTCTCTTCGACCTCAAGTTTCAGTGAAAAGATTTCGAGTTTCAGGGCTTTCAGTGCAGGTTGGGCTGTGAACTCAGGGATAACTAAGAAAATGTCCTACTCCAGGGCTTTCAGTGGTTCGCTGAGTTTCGTTGGCTCGTTCTTCAACGGGAGGACCCTGAACCTGAGCGTTTCGATCGGTTCATCCTCAACCGTTTCTGAGAAGTCTAGCCTCTTCAGGTCGCTCACGACCTCATTGAGCCTGGCCGGTTCTCAGGTCAAGGGTTGGGGTAAGACCCTGAGTGGGTCGCTAGGTTCGGCCCCAAGCCTATCTAAGCACCTGTCGTTGTTCAGGTCCATCGCCAGCTCCCTAGGTCTGGCAAGCTCACTATTCAATGGTCGCAGCATTACCTTGACTGTCTCTCTCGGGTCAGCTTCCGGTTCTTCCAGAAGTGCATCGTTCTTCAGGTCTCTGACCGGTTCACTGAGCATGGTGGTCTCTTTCCTCAGGGGTAGAACTGTTAACTTGAGCGCTTCGGTCGGCTCTTTGGGAAGCATTTCGCAAAGGACGTCTTACTTCCGTTTGCTTCTCGACTCAGTATCTACTGTTTCCAATTTCGTCCAGAGGCTTTCCTGGTCTAGGTCCTTCGCTGGTTCCATTTCATCAAGCACAGGATTCGTGGAAAGACTCTCGATCTCCAGATCTTTGATTGGAGGCTGGGCGGTGAACTCGTTTTTTGCAGAAAAAGCGTCTTACTTCAGGTCATTTACCGATTCGCTAAGCTTCGTGAGCTCATTCTTCAATGGGCATACCGTGTACTTGTCTGCCTCGATAGGTTCTACGTCAACCTTCTCGGAGAAGACTTCCATCTTCAGGTCGCTGTCCGGGTCATTATCCTCAACCTCCAGTTTTGCCAAGAAAGTATCCCTCTTCAGGTCTCTGAGTGATTCGTGGACTACCAACGCGGCTTTCACCGAACACACTTCACTTTTCAGATCGTTGACTGACTCGTGGTCCCTCGCTACCTCTGAAACCAAGGGTTTTGCGAGGTCCTTCACAGGTTCACTGGGATCAGGGTCTGCTTCTGCTGAGCACACTTCGATTTTCAGAACTCTAACCGGCACGTTTAGTGTTGTGAGTTCTCAGACCAAAGGCCTCGCCAAGGGTTTGAGTGCTTCGTTTGGCTCGGCCTCTAGTCTTGTTGAGAAAGGTTCCTTCTTCAGGTCTTTGAGCGGTTCGGTGAGTCTTGTTAGTTCCCTCTTTAGAGGTCGTACTGTGAACTTGAGTACTTCACTGGGTGCAGCATCGGGCCTTGCGGACAAGATTTCTATGTTTAGGTCTCTGTCTAGTTCACTGTCGCTTGTCATTTCAGAGACTAAGGGTCTCGCGAAGTCTCTGACTAGTTCGCTGGGGTCAACCTCAGGTTTTGCGGAAAGTTCTTCCATGTTTAGAACTCTGTCTAGCTCTATAGGTCTTGCTGGTTCCCAAGCCAAAGGGCTCGCCAAAAGTCTCAGCGCTTCGCTGGGATCGTCCTCAGGCGTTGTAGAGAGAACTTCCCTCTTCAGATCTCTGACCGGTTCGATAGGCCTTGCTGCTTCAGAGACCAAGGGCTTCGCCAGGGTTTTGATTTCCTCACTTGGTTCGGCTTCAAATCATGCCCAGAAGTATTCGTTCTTCAGGTCTTTGACAGATTCGTTGAGTCTTGCAAGTTCCTTGTTTAGAGGACGTAGTGTATACCTGAGTGCTTCGTTTGGTTCAGCATCGAGCTTTGTTGAGAAGACCTCCCTCTTCAGGTCTCTAGTTGGCTCGCTAGGCTCATCTTTCAGCGTTGCCGGAAGGAGTGCGTTGTTTAGGTCTCTCTCTGGTTCATGGGCAATGAGTCCGCTTGGTGAGAGGGATTCGTTCTTCTCTGAGAACCTTCGTGCGGACCTCAGCACAAAGGGGACTGTCTCGGGACACTATGAATGTCAAGTGAACCCGATTGTCAATTGTGGTGCTGTTACTTCGTACTTCGTATTGCTAGTAATTGCTATAATTGCTATCGTTGCATTGGTTTTCGGGATCTATGCAACTAGACAATATTGGCAATCTCCCACTCATCGAGAGGTGGAGGCTGAGCCTGAGTATTTCGGTGATAGGAAAGAGAAGGTCGTCGAGGACGAAGAAGGTTGGGAAACAAAAGCTTTCGAAGACAAAGAAGACAGGGAGAAGAAGGACGATGACTAGAAAGTGAAATGTTCGTCCAACTTATACTGGCGGGTAGTAGTGCTGTATTCCAAGCAAAACATACTCGACGGCTATGGCAGCGATGAAGAGCGCCATTATTCTCGCGATAACAGCGGAACCGGTCCTTCCTAGTATCCGGTAGATTCTATCTGTGAGTCTGAGGACTATCCAGCTCAGAGACATGACGATAACTATGGCGATCAGTGCTATCGCTATTCCGGATGACTGGATGGAGATCATAGTTGTTGTGATTGCTCCAGGACCTACGAGCAATGGGAATGCGATCGGGAAGACGGCAGTTTCCTCAATTGAGGAGAGAGCTTGTTTGTCGGTGCGCTCTCCCCTAAAGATAATGTCGATAGCTAATATGAACAGAATGAATCCTCCAGCGATCTGAAAACTAGGGAGTGTAATCCCGAATAGCAGCAGAAGTTCTTGGCCAACCAGTGCAAAAGCGGCTAGCAGGACTGCCCCAACGATCGCCGCCGTTCTGAAAACCTTCCTCTTCTCCACAGGGGTCAATGTCTTCGTGAGATTCGCAAATATAGGAACAGGACCAATCGGATCCACGATTACAAAGAGTGCGACGGTTGCTTTCAACAGTTCAAAGAGAAAGTCACCCGGAGCCAAATATTCTTCCCCAGCCTTGCGATGGATCGTTGACAAGGGCTGAACTGGCGAGAATTAAACTACACCTTGTGGAATCCTGTTTTTGAAAGTAAACGAAAAAAGAAACAGTCTTGTGCGCCCCGGACTAACGTAGTAGTGGGCCGGGTGGGATTCGAACCCACGACCTTCGCCGTGTGAGGTCGTTCGTCTTCCGACGAACTGGCGACAGTCGGTAGAGTCACCGGTTTACTTCCTACGGCGTCTTTCAGGTCGGACGCTTGTAATGGTTCCATGAGTTCTATTTAGGTACCGACGCATTATTTAACAATTAGGTACCGAAAAGCCGGCCTGCTTTGAGATTACAGAAACAGCTTTCACAGAAACGAGGAAACAAAGTCTACGTCAAGTACGTTGTTGTGTTGCCAAATGAGACCGTTGAACGGCTTGGATGGATAGAGGGACAAGA
>VBBH01000325.1 GCA_005888695.1 Candidatus Bathyarchaeota archaeon | reverse complement strand
CTATAGGATTAAATAGAAACAAGGATGACTATCATTATTGTTGCAGCGGGGCCTTCCATGGCTGTGGCGCGCCGTGCGCGACCGGGAATATTAGTCCGGTTGTCGGGTTGAAGTCCCGAGACAGACTTGGTACGCTAGGAGGCGGTGGTCCCCGATCCGAATCGGGGACAGCGCCTCTATCTTGCTATTCGGTTTCCACCAAAGACACGCGTAACACTTCACTGTCCGACCAAATGACGTAGAATCGTAACTGCAGAGCCACTGGATTTTCCTCCCGTCGAACGACGAGAACAAATCGTGGGTGTAAGTCTGCTGTCTACCCTGAAGCTTTAGAGAAACTCGTCTCTACAACATGTGTAGAGAATAAGACCGTCTCGCTCCGATTTGCTAACCTCCAACCCTATCTGAGGTTCGCATGGCACCCGTTAGAGGCGGTGTAACGTACTTACACGCGGACAAATCCGCGGACGTCAACTGATGTTTCTCCGGACACTTCCGAATCAATGCCTTAGCGGTTCTAACATGCCCCTCCTCGACATAGGCGAGCCGAATTGTCGTGTTCGATTCCTCCGCCGCCTCAACCGCGGGAAGCAGATCGGCGTCTCCAGACACGAGAACAATCCGGTCAACCGAATCAGAAAAGGCAAGCTGCACCAGACGAACGGAGATCAGAACGTCGACCAATTTCTGAACCGGGACTTGGAATTGCGCTCCGCATTTGTAACACTCGGTAAGTTTTGGCCTAACGACACCTTGTTCGACTGTAATTCTTTCTTTGTATTGGAGGGCGTTAAGGTACCGATGTTTGTCATCCTTCCGCGCGATTTGCTCCTGTGTCGCATTTAGGGGCACGTAAGGAAGTGCGTCGAAGACCCATGTCCTGTGGTGATCCTCCCCAGCCCTGAGCAGAACTTGAGGCAGTTTCGCAATATCTATGCGTCCGGTTTGGAACTCATCCTGAATGTGCTGCAGATACATATTGTCGATTAGTATGGCGACTCTTCCCATTACAAGATACCATCCCAAAAATGCAAAACGCTGAGGCCCGATTCTTAAACTATTGCGCGAAAAAGGGGCTTGGGATGGTATTAACTGCCGCGGCAAGATGATCCAGGCCGCGGGTCAATATGCGTGATATCAATAATCATACAATCGGATTTAAGTGTTTAGTAACCAGATATCGAGCACGATATCTAGCGCTATTTGTAGGGATCTCCAAAAGCGCGAAAAACCGGCTTCTTTCTTCGACAGGTTCACCTTATCCATCTCAGTTGCATAGCCCGAGCCTGCTTCGATTAGCTTTGGGGCCTCATCTAGGCTCCTCGCGACTGAAATCTAGATCACAATGGATGCGGAGCATTCAGAGCAATGCGAGCATTGCGTTCGAATGTGGAGTCTGAGTATCCCACCTCTTCAGATAGCTCGCTATGAAGAAGTCTGGAGCGGTTGGAAATGCGTAAATGATCGCAAAAATTCCCGTGGGCATATTTCCATACAGCTCTCAGATCGAATTACTCTCTGAAGGCTAGGTACGAGAGAATTGGAATTCCAATCATACTTCCGATAATGAAGGAAATTTCGAGGGACCCGAAATAGAGAGTGGGCCCTATGAGAATCCCGATTAGGGATCCAAAGAGGGCGAAGAATGCAAACCCCAGGCTTCCTAAGGGGAGCTGCCTCTTGGCGGTGGCAGCTAGTATGTTGCCCGTAGCAAAGAAAGCCATGCCAAGCGTAATGGCTGCCAGTTCGAGCAGTTGAGTAGTAAACGTTCGAAACGTCAAGGCAACCTCTTCACTACTGAATCGCCTCGGAGCAAAGTTCGCCCAACCACTTCCAGTCTGGCTAAGAAAAAAAATCGCGATGAAGAACACGGAGATGATTGATGATACGGAGAAGACGTTTGCCAAGATGTCGATGGTCTTCTTGTCTTCACCGATATGGAAAGGAGCAGAGTAGCCTAACACGAAGGCGACACCGGTCGCGAATCCAATGTACAATGAAAGGAGGAATATCAGTCGTGAGTAGAGGGCCTGACCAGCCGTTGCGAACAGGGAACCAACGTAAGTCTCGGGAAACACGAAGAACAAGTACGGGATCATGAGAATCGCGATAACGGTCCAAGTTCCTATGTGCCGAATCGGTTTTGAGAACAGCTTGGCGGAGATGATCGCCACAGGATCTCTGAAACGTTGGGAATGGCGTAGAGCATGACCGGGACCTATTGCATAGAATATCACAATGAACCAGAAGATGTCGAAGGTCTTGACCACTGAATAGATTCCGGTGTAGAGGGCGTTAATGATGTTGAGGATTATGGAAAGGGCTGCTGCGAATGGTACGAACACCTTTGGTCTCAGAAGAGTCTTTACTTTTGCGCGTGTTTGCAAAAACTAGCGGACGCTGAAGTTGTGGGATGCTAGCTTAAGTGCTTTGACGGTCAACATCGGCCTTCTAGCGTTCGTAGACGCTTTCTCTGTGACCAACGGACAATAGGACGATCAGCTTCTCGTTTTCATCAATTGTGTAGATTATTCTGAGTCCTCCAACTCTTGCTGAGTGCGTCCCAGTAAGTTGGCCGCTCAATGCCTTGTACGAATGGGGTGACTGTTCAATCTCGTGAAGCAACCTCCAAACTCTTTCTCGATCGATCTTGTGAGCTTTCGAAGCTGCCTCTCAAACGAGTTGGAGACTCGGAGCGTGTAGTTCAAGAATGAGTTTCGAACGCTTCTCTGAACATTTTCACACTGCGGTAGTCCTTGTATCTTCCTTGTTTAATCTCGGCGAGCGATTTTCTTATCGACAGTAATAGTTTCCTATCGGCAAGCACGTTCACAGTTTCCTCGAGGCTTTCCAGCCGGTCTTCCATTTCACGAAGCTTGCTCTGAGAGCTCACCATTGCAGTATCCAACTTATGAAAGCCGCAAGGTTCGTTTTGACCGGGCCGACACAACTACACTCGGTACTGGAGACTGATAACTATGCCGTTTTGCGTTCCATTACCTGACTCTCGACAGGCAGTCTTCCTACCACATACTGAATCGAATGTTCTACTAGGGAGCCTATGACGAGGAATATAATTCCGGTTGCTCCGTAGAGTACCCAGAGGCGCGCTCCGACACCCTCGCTAAGAGTCTCAAGAATCACTCCCGCCGTGATCGCAGCTCTCCCGTTTCTAAAACGGAGAAATGGTTGTTGCGTGATCACGTTCTCAGTAATCTGGTGCTCAATGTAGAATCCGACAAAGAAGTAGGCTGAAGCCACGAGAGAACTTATCGAAAACAGTGAGGAGGTGTTCGATAGCAAGGTCAACCATACGCTCCAGTTGACCACTTCGAGAGTCGAGAAAGTGATTATTTCGAGAAAGACCTTGCGCGTAAAATTCGGGTTCTCTGCACGTTGCATGATCGAATGCTCTACTAGCAGCACGACCAAGAGGACGAGCGCGGCGATGGAAATGCCCATGTAGAGTGTCGGGGCGCGGAGTAATGCTAGCCAGGTGATCAGCCCAGCATCCTCTATGATCGTAACTAGTAGAACGACCCCTACAGCGCGACTCTTCGAGAAAGAACTCAATCGCTAGCAATCCTTTTTCAAATAGCCGCAAGACAGTTTTCACTGAGCCCCGTTAACAGACCCGATTCCAAGCTGAACAATCGCTCTGAGATGGAACCGCTCTAGGCTCATGGTCACGAAAGATTTCTTCTCGATATTTAATATGTAGGGTTTCCGCGAGTCTCCTGATCACGTTGACGACAATTTCATGCCGGAGTGGGAACGATCATAACTACGACCCCTATATGAT
>VBBH01000154.1 GCA_005888695.1 Candidatus Bathyarchaeota archaeon | reverse complement strand
TTCCTTCGACTTCTTCACAAACAATCCCAAGACATTGCTCATGGCAACAACGGATCCAAGGCGAGACCCACATTCGATCCCGGGAGAACTGCTGAATCTACTGGTACACGAGGAGTACGGGCATTGTCTCCATGCATCTAACTCGGCCAATGCCTACGCGTACAAACCCACGGTAACGGACCTACTGTGGTCCCCACTAGGGGCTATGTCCGAAGGAATTTCCTTCCAGAGAGAAATTCCAGAATGTGATTGACAAGCTGAAGTCTCGCAAAGGCTTGGATCGCGATGAGAAAGCACTAGTATCCTTCTTCGAACAACATGGAGGACTCGAGAGGGTCGCCGAGGAATACGAGTTCTTCACGTGGATGTGGAGAATAGTTCGCTTTCTCAGGGTGATAGGCGACGCAAGGATAAACTCGGGCAAGCAAGACCTTGCTAGCTTCATAGAGTGGGGAAACAAGACCACTGGCCTTTCCAAAAGCATGGTCTACCATCAACTATTCCCGGCACACCAAGGAATCGGCCCTGGTTACGCTACGACCTACGCCATAATCGGTGAAAGCATACGACAAATCCAGAACAAGGCTTTGAGGAGTGGAAAGAAGCTCAGGGACTTCAACAGCTACGCATGCAGCATGGGCTTCCCAGCGAGAACAATCTTCGAGGAACGGCTTAGACAGTTCTAGGCAAGAATCCACACAGTTTAGGATTAACCATATATCGAGGCAATGCCCTCTTTGCCCCCACTGGTCCGACATGCCCATTACCGATGTCGCGAAAAAGCAATTAGCCCAACGACACCGACTCTTCTTCAAGATATGTCGGACATGCGGTTCCAGAAACTCGGCGAATGCTTACCGATGCCGCCGATGCCGGGGCGACAATCTGCGCTGGAAAAAGCGTGAGCTTGGAGCGAAATAATCAAACACTCCGGCCCGCTCCCGCCCAATGCAGCCTTCGAAAAGTCTCCGTCCCACAATTCTATTTGGATAGGGATCGGATCCGCAGTAGAACTCCACGTGCTTTCAAGAACATTTTCACGAACCTAAACAGTCGCTCGTCGGTGCCCAGTTCTTCTGGAGTTACGACTCCCTTCCTGGGGATTTTGCCTTGTGTGATCAGATGGGTCACAGCGGTGCATGTGTAGGCTGTCGTCCGGGCCATAGCGGTAGCCTGCAGCCGAGGATCGTAAAAGTCGAGCATTTGATATCTCACCTCGCCGAGCCGGCGACCCATCCTCCCGCGAACTTCTACCCTAAACGCAAGAAGATCCTCTTTCCCGGTGGCATGTGACAAAGATCGAATGAGCTCCAGCACGACGCGGCGGGGCTCAATAGAACTGCTATCGACTTTAATCGGTACCGTATCTAGCAATCCGATAGTTCTTAGAGATTCCATAATTCTCGCGTGACCCGGATAGCGGAGTGTGTACTCAGCCATCTCATTGACATTCGGGAAGCTCGTTGGGAGCGTACCGAGACCATCTGTGACAAAAAATTCTAACTCGCCAACTCCAGGAAATCGCATTTCTCCCATGCCCGACAATGCGGGGGTAAACTTGACTTGGCCTTGATCGATTATTCTGGCAGGTCGGGTGTACTCGTTGATGACATCGTCTGGTGAAAAAACGAATTGATAATTCAGTGGCGGTCTCGGATGCCTGGGCAGTCCACCTACCATGATTCGGACCGAATCAACCTTTGAGAATCTTCTAGATGCATCTCCGACGCAAATGTTGGACAGACCGGGGGCAACTCCACACTGTGGAACGAGGATGCAATTATTCTTCTTGGCTAGACTGTCGAGGACAAAGGGATCCTGTGGAGTATATGAGATATCAACCAAATCTTTCCCTGCTCCTATTACCTTCCGCATCATTTCGAAACCCAGGCGACCGGGTAAAGCTCCGCACACGATGTCCGAATCCTCCAGCAACTTTGTCAAAACTGATCCATGGAACACATTTGTTTTGACAGTCCGGATCTTCTTCCCCTTCAACCGAGCAAGATTCTCCGCTTTCGCATCAACGACAACGACCTCCGAAAATGTGTTCGATCGAGCGAGGTCGTCTCCTATCTCTGAACCGACGAGACCTGATCCTATGACCAGAGCCCTCAAACTCGACACCTACTCAGATGCAGCGTTTCTGCTTCTTACTTCTTAAGTCTGGGCGGGGTCTAGGAGAAGAGTGAGCGAATGTTGTCGGCGGCTATTCGGGGGATTAAGCTGGCAAGCTTTCGATTCGCAAGAAGTTTTGTTATTACCGTGCCTTGGAAGTCCATGTCAGCCACATCTGTTATTTCGCCGAGCAGGGGCTCAAGCGCCGGGAAGAGCTTGTCCAGGGTGGCGTCAGACAGTCCGAAGAAGAGGCGTCTTCCTATTCCCATCTTTTTGAGGTCGCTGCTAAACTTCTCTCTCCATTCATGATCGTAGGTCTCCAAGAATTGATCAGCACGTCTCGGGTTCTTAACCGCGGATGCCGCCGCCTTTCCGGCTAACATTCCACAGTATCCTCCAATAACTATGCCTCCTCCTGTTGTCTGTTTCACCTGTCCAGCAGCGTCGCCTGCAAATATGAATCCAGGAGACCAGCACCTGTCAACCGGGCCCGAGACCAGAACGCTTCCCGATTTTGTAGCGTCAATCTTGGACTTCGGCCAACGTTCTTTTACGAGTTGGTCGAGGAGTGTCCGAACGTTTCCCTTCGAAGTCGCGAGACCTGCTCTTACGCTATGATCGCCAGTGGGTATGCTCCATGCAAAGAATCCGGGGGCCCTTTTAGAGCCGAAGTATAGGTTGACTAGGTCATCCTGTCTGTCGGTCCCGATGAGTTCGTACTGTAGACCCGGAAGGATTTGGGACCAATCCGGCGGTTTCAGTCCCGCCTGTGTCGGAAGTCGGCTCCCAGCTCCACTGGCATCGATCAATACCTTTGCACCAACTACTCCTTGATTTTGAATCGTGACCTGAATCTCTTGATCACTTGTCTTCTCAAATTTAGTAATTCTAGACTTTGTATGCAGCTCAACGCCATTGTTGATAGCGTTCTTCGCCAGATATTGATCGAACTTCATCCTGTTGATGATTAGCGCAACGGGCTCGGGTCTGGTTATCTCAATGGGGCTGCCTGTTGGGGGAAAGAATCTCGCTCCCCGGATCAGTCGCTGATCAAAGGCTTGGTTGCTAGTCATACCGAGAAGTTTTAGCCCGCTGAGGCTTACGACTCCAGAGCAGTGGCTTGGCACACCAACTTGCGGATGTTCTTCGAATAATCCTATTCTTACCCCTTGCTTAGATGCCTCGATCGCTGCCATGCACCCTGCCACTCCCGCGCCCGCCACAATTACGTCGTAGTCCGAGGTCAGTGAGCAAACCAACCTCATAGGGACTGGACTTGATCGCCCTTAGTTTTCGAACTCGATCCTAAGCGTGAGTCCTTTAAGCTCACGGGCTAATTTCTTGACGACCTCATAGTCGATGGGGCTGCTTCGCCGAGGCCGATGACCGGAAAGAATTACTTTCGTCTCGCGGCTACCATCAGGTAACCAGATCGTGTTGATGGTCAGTATTCCGAAGGGGGAGAATAATTCCTCAAGAAAGTTCCTCTCGTCTCCTCCATAGCTTAGAACTCTTACCCGTTTGCCCATTCTGTCGCCTAGGTTTTTGGCGAGTTTGGCTCCTGATGCCATGAATGCATCTACACCTCTCTTGTCAACCATCAACGCCATTATGTCGCCTGCCTCGACAGTCTTGTGATATGTCACGTCTTGGAGTGGAGTGTTCTCTTTCTCCATCTCGGTAATCGTCCTGATAACTTTGACGTCTAGGTCGCTGATTTGGCCCTTACGCAGTTTTTCTTCGCATCTGGGACAGAAGATACCGCTCTTTACGCAGAAATTGTCAAGTATAGTTCTCACCATTGTCCCAGCTTCTGCCCAGCAAATGGCCCAACAAGGTCTGGGGAAATCAATCCAGACGCCGAGTTAGGCCAGACCATAACGAGATCAAAGAGCCGTCCGGGGTTCATAAATGCATTACGGTGAAAGTTTGCCGGTGAGAGTGACAGCCATATATCCATGGCGAATAGCCGGGGACGGATGATCTTGAAGGGGAGTGTTCTCCAATGAAGCTGTTTGAATTTGAAGCGAAGAATCTTGCTAGCAACCTCGGTATTGCAACGCCGAGGGGAGCAGTTGCTTCTAGTGCTGAGGAGGCACGCGACATTCACAAACGGTTAGGCGGGGCGGTTGTGGTCAAGGCCCAGGTTCTAGTAGCAGGAAGAGGGAAGGCTGGCGGAATAAAATTTGCGTTGAAGCCCGAGGAAACGTTCGATCGGGCGAAAGAGATGCTTGGCTCCTTCATCAAGGGAGAGAACGTGAGAAAGGTCTTGATTGAACAGAAGCTCCCAGTGAAAAAAGAGCTCTACATTAGCATTGCAGAGGACCGGATGAACAAGTGTCAGACGGTTCTCGCATCTAGACAAGGCGGGATCGACATAGAGGAGGTTGCGAGGACACATCCCGAAGAGATTGCTCGTCGACACATGGATCCCGTCTACGGAATACGTGGTTACGAGGCACGAGACTTGGCTCTGAACCTTGGATACGGTGGACAGCAACTGAACATGATATCTGATCTCCTTACCAACTTGTACAGATTAAGCGTCATCTACGATTGCGAACTGGTTGAGAGTAATCCATTTGTGGAGACACAAGATGGACGGTTTCTCGCAGCAGACCTCAGAATGATTATCGACGACAACAGCCTCTTCCGACACCCGGAGTTCCAGGAACGGTCTAAAGAACCAGGGGCGGAATTAACACCCTTGGAGGCTAAGGCTCGGGAGAACAATCTTGCCTTCGTCGAACTCGACGGGGATATAGGGATAATCGGTAATGGAGCAGGACTCGTAATGGCTACTATAGACCTTGTGAAATATTATGGTGGGCAGCCCGCAAACTTTTGTGACGTTGGCGGCGGAGCTGCTGCAGACAGGGTCGCAAGTGCATTGGGCATCATACAGTCGTCAGACAAGGTCCGAACCGTTTTGGTGAATATTCTAGCTGGGATAACCAGATGCGACGAGGTTGCAAAGGGAATACTGGACGTGAAGAAAGTCGTCGGCTTGAAGAAACCATTGGTAGTAAGAATGGTCGGAACCAATGAGGAAGAGGGACGGAGACTACTCGAAACCGCTGGGATCAAACCTTTGATCCATATGGAAGACGCAGCTAGGCTCGCCGCAAAGGGAGCGTAAATCGAAAGAGATGCCAATTCTAGTAGGAAAGGAAACACGTGCAATAGTCCAAGGAATAACAGGCAACCAAGGCTCGTTCCACGCCCGTCTCATGCTTGAGTATGGCACAAAGATAGTTGCTGGCGTCACGCCCGGAAAAGGCGGGACCAAGCTCCAGGACGTGCCAGTTTATGACACGGTCGCAACTGCGAAGGATGAAACCAATGCCGACAGCTCAGTGATCTTTGTGCCTGCTCCTTATGCAAAGGAGGCCGCGATGGAAGCGATGGATGCGGCGCTTAATCCTGTGGTGATCATTACGGAGGGGATCCCGGCTAGGGACGAGATGGTAATAATGAGATATGCAAGAGAACACTCAACTGTCATCGTTGGCCCCAATACTCCAGGCGTGATCACGCCCGGGCAATCGAAACTTGGAATAATGCCCGGTAACGTTTTTCGCCCAGGCAGCGTCGGCCTTGCGTCTCGAAGCGGAACCTTGACCTATGAAATAGCTGCTTCCCTCACACACGCAGGTATCGGGCAGTCTACTTGTCTCGGAATCGGAGGGGACCCGATCGTCGGCCTCAGTTTTGTGGATGTGTTGAAAATGTTCAGGGAGGATTCTGGGACGGAGAGTCTGGTATTGATTGGAGAGATTGGGGGAACTGCCGAGGAAGATGCGGCAAAGTACATCGCCGATACGAGGTATCCCAAACCTGTTGTTGCCTACGTCGCCGGCAAAGCTGCGCCTCCCGGAAAGAGAATGGGGCATGCAGGGGCTATAATTACCGGATCAGAAGGTACGGCAGACAACAAGATTCGGAGTCTTGTCGCTGCGGGAGTGAGAGTGGCAGAGATTCCGTCGGGCATTCCTGAACTTTTAGTGCGGAAAGTTCAGACCGTCCGATAGCTTTGATGCAGTACACGTTGTCATCAGCTTAAATAGCCTTTATAAGCGGTCATTTATTAGCGAGTTACTAAATTGGAGCCTCGAAGATCTCATTCTCCGAGTTCGTTGGGTTAGCGCCATGGCTCAGCCGGGGTCGTGGATGTGAGAATTGTCGATGTCTGACCGGGGCAGAGCTTTCATCAATATTGAAAATGTCGTCGCTTCTGCAACCCTCAAACAACAGATCGATCTTAACGCGATTGTGCGAGTGTTTCCGGGCGTCGAGTATCGACCTGAGCAGTTCCCCGGTCTTGTCTACAGGCTGAAGAAACCGAAGACAGCCACATTAATCTTCAGCTCCGGCAAAATGGTGTGCACTGGTGCAAAGTCTGAACGGCAGGCGAGAAAGGCGGTTTTGAAAGTTGTTGACGAATTGAAACGCGATGGTATTGTCATCCTCGGCAAGCCGGAAATCACGATACAGAATATTGTCGCTAGCGCTGGGTTAGGGGGGTATATCGATCTGGAAAAGGCGACTTATGGGTTGAAGAAGACAATGTACGAGCCGGAACAATTCCCTGGTCTCATCTACAGAATGGACGAACCCAAAGTCGTCATACTATTATTCGCAAGCGGCAAACTGGTTTGTACAGGTGCAAAGAAGGAGATTCAGGTTGACGTAGCAGTCCGGAAGCTACAGGAGATACTTGAAGCCAAGCAACTCATAACTTACGAAGGAGCAGAAAAGCCACAGCTTCCTCCAATGCTCATGAAGCCCGAGGACCAAGACTAATCCCGTCAAAGTACCGAGAGATTTCGACAATGCCATTGTACGCGTTGGGTTCGAAGCGGCCTAGAGTAGATCCATCAGCGCTAGTTGCTCCGAGCGCCACGATAATCGGTGGCGTAACTGTTGGTCCGAGGACTAGCATCTGGCCGGGAGCGGTTCTAAGAGGAGATTATGGGAGGATACGTGTCGGCGCGGATTGTAGCATCCAAGACAATGTTGTCGTCCATTGCTCCGCCGAGAACGATGGCGTGATTGGTAATGGGGTTACTGTTGCTCATAATGCTGTAGTGCATGCTTGCCGCGTCGGAGACGAATGCTTGATCGGCGTTGGGGCGATCATCTTCGATGGAGCGGTCGTCGGAAAGCATAGTATCATTGGAGTAGGCTGTGTTGTCCCAGGCGGACAGAAGATTCCGGCGGGGTCGGTCGCAGTGGGTGTTCCAGCGAAGGTGACTAGGAGAGTGAACGATGGCGACCTTCGAATGTTGAAGTCGTCTTGGCAAAACTACGTGAGAATGTCGAGAAGGTACCTGAAGACGCGGGCGTACAATCGTGAGCTCTAGCCACAAGCCGGTGACGTTGCTTCTCATGAAGGGCGCTAGTTCGGGAAGCGGATTCTTATTCGCCAACTGGTATTGGACGTTCGTGATCCGGGTTTAGCGCTTTCTATGCATGAACGAATACGGAGCAGGCGAAGCTAAGCGTTAGATTTTAGAATGCCAGTTCTAACACTTTGGCGATGGCGTGTGTTGGGGATTATGATTAATGACCGAACTCTCTGATGAGGAACGGAACGTGCTCCGGGAAGCCGAGGAGCACGAGATCGAATTGAAGAGGTCCAGTGACAGGAAGATGGCCGAGGTTGTTGATCGGTTGGTGGCAAGGACGTTCCTAAGGATTGTGTCGAAGGATGGTCGGATGCCGGAGACGTATTCTATTACGCTAAGAGGAGTTTCTGTCCTGCGGGCTTGGTATGCGGAGAGGGACATGGCGGACAGCGACTGGATGCAAGAGCCTCAAAGGGACGCTTGAGCTAGTCCGAAAGGATTCGGAGAGTCTTGAGGAATCAGTTTGTCTTGTGTCTTGGGACTGTTGCTGATAATCCTCCCTTTTTTCTAGAGTGGGATTGTTTTCTGTGCCTTGTTTTGACGAGTTGGACGAGGCGAGGAGCTATATTCCGAGTCTAGCATAACGTGAATATTGGCATTTCTGTGAGGGGCTAGCCGTTTTCAAGGCGTTTCTAAGGAGATTTCAGGGAGTATGGGAGGCGGGGATATACTGGGTGGATGGAGAGCGAACTTGAGGGATTGGGTTTGGGGTTTTGGACGTCGAGAATTGACTCCCAAGAGGAGGTGAGGTCTCGCGAGTGGAGATC
>VBBH01000153.1 GCA_005888695.1 Candidatus Bathyarchaeota archaeon | reverse complement strand
GTCACCGACGCTCGCCCCTCCTATCGAGGCATGGAACTCGTCGACGTTTCAGACTATCGAAAATTCGTCTCTGCCCATGATCGGGTCGTCATCGGAAACGTCATTGTGAAGATCGGCAAGCCCTGGAGCATCAGGGAGTATAGTCCGCCGCAGGATTACAAGCCAGAGGATTCTACTGTCTGGAGTTTTCCTATCCGTGGAGATTGGGCAACCCATTCCGGTAACTATCGGGGGAACTGGAGCCCCTTCATTCCCCGCAACCTGATCAACAAGTACACGAGTCCTGGTGGCTTAGTTTTGGATCAGATGTGTGGTAGCGGGACTACTCTGGTCGAGTGCAAGCTTCTAGGAAGGAATGGGATAGGTGTCGACATCAACCCAGATGCGGTGATGGTTGCTCGTGATAGGCTCAACTTCGACTATCTTCCACTTGAGAGAACCGACAATGTGAGTAGCCGAACGTATCTGGGAGATGCTAGAAACTTGGACAGGACAAAGAATGAAACAATTGACCTGGTTGCAACACATCCTCCCTACGCTGGGATAATTCACTACACCGGCCAATCCGTCCCAGATGATCTATCGCGACTAAAGCTCCCGGAATATCTGGCCGCGATGCGGGTTGTCGCCGCAGAATCCTATCGCGTCCTGAAGCCAGACCATTACTGCGCGGTCCTGATAGGCGATACCAGGAAGGCACGACACTATATTCCGATATCGATAGGAGTCCTTCAAGCATTCCTGAGCGTCGGCTACACGTTGAAGGAGGATATTATCAAATTACAGCATAAGATGATGGGGACCAGGTTGAAGTGGAGAGGGCGCAACTATGACTTTTACAAGATCGCCCATGAACACCTCTACGTATTCAGGAAACCGGGTATGGAAGAGGATCTTTCGAAGGTCAAGTATAGCCGTAGATGGTGGTAAGCGAAGACGATATTATCTTGTCCCGGCGAGGATCACGCGTTGCAGTGTGAACCACGTATATCCATCGCTCTCTTTTATCTGAAAGGCCCTGCGAAATCCTGGATTCGCTCCAAGCATCATCCGTCTCAACACCTCGATTCTCTGCTTGTCGCAACCAGATCTTGCAGCCCAGTCCTCGAGTTGAAGTAACACTGGAGAGTACTTCGTTCCCTTTATCGTCAACCCCGCTTCTTTGAACAGATTCTTGAGCTTTGAAAGCTTCAGGGCTTTCTGATGGCTTGGGTCCCGGAACCTCTCGAACTCATCGTGAAACATCGCAGTCGCCTCATCCTCAGGAGATATCTGATCCGCAATTATCACTCGTCCTCCTGGCTTTACCAGTCTCGCCATTTCCTTGACAACCGGTCCTGGATCGGCGATGTGATGTAATGACAATCTGGAGACGACGTTGTTGAAGGCTTGATTCGGGAATGGTTGTCTGCTGCCTTCCGCAAGAAGGAATGCGGTGTGATCGCTAACCGATTCCTTTTCCGCGTGTTTCCTTGCCCAGCCAATCATCTCCCTTGTAATGTCCGACCCGACCACCAATCCATTCGTCTTCTGAGCAAACTCTACAGCCACAAATCCCGTCCCGGTAGCCACGTCCAGAACAGTGCTACCTAGTTCTAGTTTTGCGAGACTGACTATTTTGGACAAGAATTCCTTGTCGGAGTGGACCTTGCTCTTCGCGAACTGCTCCGCGATTCCCGCCTTGCCAAACTGCTCTCTCGATAATGCCATGTAGATTATCGCTGGATCTTTGACGTTGTCAGTGTTCTCTAAAACATTCGTCAGCGTCGATGCTTCTTCTTGAATCCTAACAGTCAACTCGAGACTAATCCAAACTAAGGGCGAAACTTATCTACGGTGAAGCCACTAGATTTCAGGTTAATGAACAAGCGCGGTGCACTCATCGCGTACGCGGTAACTGTTGTCAGCATAGGCTTCTATCTCTCATCCCCCCGTTTCGGCGGAGGATACTACTACAGCAACTATGACCGTTACTTGCTTCTAAGCAATATTTTGTACTCGGTTGGAATCGGTGGAATGGTAACCGGGCCGTACTTTGGCGTTGCCGCACTGTTGGTGAAGAAGGATGAGTCTGTGTGGGCACTCGTCAACAGGCTCATACATGGACACATCTCGGTACCCTTCGTAGGCGGGCTCGCCCTCGCCTGGGGAGGAGCATTCTCTGGTTTTGGTGGATCGTTCTTTCAGGGAATGGTCATTGTCCCTTACTCAGTTTTCGTATTTCTCGCCACTCTGATCACTTACATGGCGAGTCGAGAGACAGCCGCAACAAGTCCAGCCCCAGCCCCCAACACGTAGCACTCATTTCAAGGTCTGTTTAGAATCTTGAAAGTCATCGCTATTGATGATCTCAAGGTTGACTGGCTCTTTGCCAGAAGATAGTTTTGGCCTCTTTTCCATGAAGACTTAAGCTCGGAAGTTCCGTCCCGCAACGGATGGCCGTAACGGAAACGTGAATTCACTCCACCACATACCCTTGCCGAGGAGTTCCTAGTGAAGCTATCATGGGTTCGAAGATATGGAAGATCTTGGCTGAAAACATTTTGCATCGCCCTTTCTTCTTTTACTCTTCTCCTCATCCTCTTGGATCCACCCATTTCGTGTGTTCAATCATTCCTCGCGGACATGGTCTGTAGTCCATTATGGATTGTCTATCTCTATCTCTTCGTACTAGAAATTATCCCCATGGCCGCGCTAGTAACATCTGGTCTGACGCTAGCCGTCATTGCCACGCAGTACGTGGGTCGTAAAAGGAAACTTGCGTTTCTACAAGTATTCAGGCCTTACTCCAACATTGCCGGAGGCTTAGTCACGCTGGCGTCAGTCGGACTCCCCTGGTGGGTATTCGGCGTTTACCAGGGACTGTCACTGGTTCGTCTTACTTGTGGGACGGACGGATCCCTGGCGTGTTCGACGCATTATCGCTTGGTCTTACTGCGTTGATATTGTTTGGAGGCCTCTTGTCGATGGTGTCAAGGTTGGGGTCTGTTGCGACACTCTTCGCGTGCGCGTCATACTTCGGGACTCACTCCGGTGTGTTGTCCGGCCTAATGGGAGGTTGGAGTGGACTTGGATACGGATTCTGGCTTGCCCTGGAAGGAGCAGTCTTTTCACTCATAGGTGTACCATGGAATTCTCTCCTAATCGACACCATAACCCGAGGGATGGGTCTGGGGAAAAAAGCAGGCTCGCCGTATCCGACGGCGTGATGAGTCCCAGATCTCTCTGAACGGAGAGTGCAGACCGAAAATATAGACCTGACATCCCAATGCCGCTAGCCTGCCAACCTAACTTTGCTAATTCTCCTCGTGGCCCTTGTATGATCGTCCTCGTGAGGTTTACGAATTGAGCGTGAAATTTGAGCGTGGGAGGGGGGAGGGGTAGCTTTTAGAAAGAAAATTTTGAGCGTGGAAACAAGGAATCCACAAGGATTCACGAGTCGTCAGCCCGGGCTCTGAAAAGAGTGAAACTATTCAGTCTCTACCTTTCTCGGAATCCTCTCAGGACGCTATCTTCTGAACGACGCTTCTTCGTCCTATCGAAGACTACGATAAGCCCGCCCGCTTGCATGACCAAGACCGTGCCAACCCCACCAATCACCGCGGGACCGATCAAGAGGGACGAGAGTATCAAGGAGAACCCTATGAACTCCATCCAGCTGGTTCTGTGCAAACGTCCAATCGAAGCAGTATTCACTTGACGATTGTATAAAACGGGACTCGACCGTTTCACGGAAGAAAAGTAGGCGACATTCAAAAAGACATGAAAACCTAGCGCTCGCTCGAACGGGGAAACTGAGCAATTTCTAGAGACAACGGTAAACTCAACTAGTAGTACACACTTTCATGGCAAGCGGAAGAATCGAGATTGGCGAGAGTCGAGCTCAAACATCTCCCAAAGGAGACCTCCCAAGAAGCGGTTGAATTTCTCCGATCCAAGTATCAAAAATCGGCCAGCGTCCACGGCTCCACAGTGGACGTCAAAGGAGTCACAGACAAACAGCTACGACTGATCATCCGGAAATTCTTGCACTCAATTTCAATGGATGAGTACCGAACAGTTAGCGAGCCAAGACAAGTTGAGATCCTGCCTCCAAAGCCAGAGCTTGAACACGTTAAGATTGACAAAAGAGTGACGGCACAAGCCGCCCAGACGATGCCGTGGTATTTCCCCGGCACTCCCGTCCTCAAACCGTTGGACCGGAAGAAGAAATAATCCTACCAATGTAGACTTGGCGCGTAAGCAGAAAACGGTTGGGCCACATCTTATAATCAAGTTCCCTTCTGCCAACTCGGCAACAGGAGACTTGCATGACCATCTCTGGAGCTAATCATCATGACGGCAATACAATCCTCTTCATTGGTCAAGGTCTACCATAAGTCCAAGACTCCAGCCCTCAGACAAGTTTCACTGACAGTTGACAGCGGCCAAATCTTCACATTACTAGGAAGAAACGGGGCCGGCAAGACAACCTTCCTCCGAATAGCAGCCACACAACTCCTCCCAAGCAATGGGAAGGTCGAAGTCTTGGGCTCGGATGTTGTCTCAGAAGCAGCGAGGATTAGGAAACAGATTGCAGTTGTCCCGCAGGAAGGCAACACTATCGGACCCTTGACACCATGGGACCACGTCTACCTCACCCTGCTCGCCAGAGGAATGACACGAGCAGACGCTCGCGATCGGACACGGAGAGTTCTAGACCAACTAGAAATGGCATCATACCAATCAAAGCCAGCGGACACTTTGTCCGGCGGATTGCGTCAGCGTATCAGAGTAGCCATGGCCGTAGCTACTGATGCAGAGCTTCTATTCCTCGACGAGCCAACTCTAGGATTAGACGCGATCAGCCGGCGACGGATCTGGACAGTCTTGAAAGACATCTGTCGCGAGGGACGAACAATTCTGTTGACAACACACTATATTGACGAGGCTGAGATACTTTCAGACAATGTGGCAGTCATCAACACTGGAACACTTGTAACATCTGGAAGCCCCAGGGAGCTGCTAAGCAAAGTTGACGAACGCGTACGGGTCGATGTGACCGGAGACAGGTTCACAGAAGACGATTTGGCCCATTATGGTCGACCGGTCAGAATAGCAGAGAGATGGCGTGTACTGACGGACAACAAACGGGCAGGTGAACTAACAATCGAAGCAGTAAGGCGGAATTGCGATGTCAGTGTATCACCCGTGTCACTGGAGGATCTATTCGTAGATTTAGTTGGCGGCGAGGAAGAGAACGCGACAATGAGCGGAGACGAGAAATGAGCGTCTATCATACTCTGAGATCATCGGTCGTGATCGGGTACATGCTGTCGATCGCATGGGTCCGGCGAAACCTTCTCAGTCTCGTCTGGCTATTCGCCACCCCATTCAGCATATTATTCTTGATCACCGTCACGAGCGGGGGCCATGCGTTTGTACAGGCCACGATAGGCACGATACTCTTCGTCCTTGCAACTGTCGGAACCGGTCTAGCGGGAGACGCTACATGGTACAGGCTAGAGGTGAAACTCCAAGATCTATTCGTTGCCTCCCCAGTATCCCAGTTGGGCTACCTGCTAGGAATCGCACTCAATGGCCTATTCTTCGCTACGCCAGCGCTAGTCATTCTCCTGCCAGTCCTTGTATATCTCGGACTCCCATTGATCGATCTTCCACTTGTCATGCTGGCGGTGTGTGCAGTCTGGCTCTTCTCAGGAATCATAGGATACATCGTCTCCACGTACGTCACCAACTTGCGAAACGGTTGGCAGGCAGGACTCCTTCTGAGTGTGATCGTAGCGGTCATACCACCAGCCTTCTATCCTGCGGAAATCCTCCCAAGCGACGTCCTGCCTATCGCCTACCTGATGCCTACAACTCATGCCTCATTGATACTCAGAGGTTTCATGGGACAAACCCCCGAACTCGCGTACTGGAGTCCCGCATTCGGATGGACTATGCTAGGCGTCTCATTAGTCGTAGCTCTGCTGGTGATGTTCCGTCTCGCTAGGTGGAGACAACCCTGACTCACTCTGTCGCGTAACGAATGTCCTTACAGGGATCCCCACAAATGAAAATCTCCTGACCTATGAGGTCGATAGAAGGCTCGATCGTCATTATTGACGTGCCGTCCTTAAGGGTCAAACTAACAATTAGGTTGTGCCCTTGCATTACTGTAACGACCTGGCCCGAGCGAAGTATCCTAACCGCCACCTCCCATGAGACGCAAGTGACGTTCGCTCCGGATCGACAATGATACCAATACCAAATGTCTCGCCGAGCCGGATAAGACGACGCGAACACCGAAACTGTCGCAATCGTTGCGACCGCTAACGTCAGGATAACGACGAGCCCGTACCGACGCAAGCTTGTCATAGAGATCTACCCTTGCAAACTAGTATGCTCCATCTGAGACTTAATGCCACGTGATCGAACAAGCCGTTCAGAAACCAGAACATGCTTTTCGATATCCCCTCTCAAGGTTTTCTTCACTCGGGCTTATTCAGGCCCACAAGAGTATTCTTTCCGGCATGACAACATCACCAGTATAGGAGAATTCCACAACATTCTTGTCGATAGAGGAGTCCAGTGCATTGCCTTTGGCCCATACTCCGAGGTATGGATAGCCTCCCCACCGATAGTTCGCCTTCCAGTACGAATGATCTCCCTGAATCGTCCTGGCCTTCTCCATCAACCTCCAAACCCCCTGATACATGAATGATGGATAGAGCAACCGGACCGTCCAACCTGAAACAGGAACCTTGCTCGATACACCGAACTGATAGAAGAACGCGTCCTGATATGGAGGATTTCCTCTTCCGCCGAGAACTACCCCGATGTCAAAGTAACGTCCTTCGCGAAAATCCGGCGTGAAACTCCCGTACTTCTGCCAAGGAATTCCAGTATAGTTGTAGTACCAGTTCACGATCCCGGACTCCCACATCATCCGAAGATGGATCGGCGTGGAAGGATCGGGTAGACTTAGTACGGTCTGGGAATGATATCTTGGGTTCTGCCAGAAGTGTCCTCCACAATTCGCGTTGCCATCACATGTACCCCATGTGTCGGCTGAAACAAAGATCTGGCCATCTCCTAAAATGTAGGCATCCGCTCGCCAACCAAGATCCCATCCATCGACGCAACAGTTCGGCGATTGAACGCCTATACCTGCCATGAGATAGTTCCCCGGACCGATCCTGGACGTATCCACGTTCGTGAAACTGACGCCAACTTCTAAGCAACATATTCTGTACTGGAGAGAGTCATAGTAGCCGGCGATGTAGGGCCGATAGGCAGGAAGCCCGTATACTAGCTGCGAGTTCGCTTGTGATGAAGTGTTTGCAATGTAGATTAGGCTAGGGTCCCAGTATGGCTGGAACAGGGCGGGCGACAAAGTGACGACTATCACTAATGCAACAGCGAGAGTACGAAAGGCCGGAATATTCCGGGCGATCGATCTGAAGAGTAGAGACGTGGGGAGAGGTCGGTCGAGCTCCAGAAAACCTCCGACCATCGAGAAAAATGTCCAAGAAGGAAGGGTAAGAAGCATTATGCTCCTGTCGCACATCGTGCATGGAAGAGTCCAGAACGCGACAGACAGGAATAGAATCGAGGCAAGACCAGACAAAGCCGCAACCTCGACTGATCGTGAGATCCTTGCTACGAGCATCCCCACTGCGAGGGCCGGCACTCCGAATAGCACAAGCACCTGGAAGATTTCGAAGAATGGAAAGAACACTACGCCCGAAAACCATGCTGTAAGAGGAAACCAGGAAGTCATCGTTGCAACCAAAATGCCTGCGAATATTCCTGTCAACGGCCTTATGCGGATAGGAATAGTTGCATACTTTTCCGCAAGAGTCAGCAGTATCGGAAAAGCCTCCAGGCTGAACATGAACAGTCCCAATCGATACCCTTCGAGTCCGTCCGGACCGACCTGGTAACAGCTAGAGTGCAGGAACCCATTCGGTGAAATGAACGTGAAACAGGCCGCGTAAAGAAAGACCCAGAAGACCATCGTGTTCAGTGCCGCTTGGAAGAGCGCAAGCCTCGGCCTAACTAGTCTACTAACCAGTATTCCGCCAATCAGGAAAGATCCGATGTCAACCTGCAACCGCGTTCCTGAGAATAAACCGTAGATGTCGCCTCGCGGCGCGACACCGGCCCAAAATGTCGCACTCTCGAACCCTACGGCGGGCAGCCAGGGTATCGATCCAAGCACTAGGGAGGTGAGGACTCTTCTCTTCGGTAATCTGGAAAAGATGT
>VBBH01000152.1 GCA_005888695.1 Candidatus Bathyarchaeota archaeon | reverse complement strand
AGTGATGGAGTGAATCTCATCATACTTCGTCCGATCCCTTTGACAATGTCGTCTAGGAATGGAGAACTGCTCCAAGCGTCCTCCGATTTCGGGGCATAGGAATACTCGCTTTTTATGACGCAAGTTCATCCGTCACCAAATGGAATTCCGGTAGCGGCACGATCAATTTTCCCCCCGATCTTAGGTATTGACTTTCCTCACGTCTTATTTCTTCAAGAAAATGATGAGGCAGGACGAGGAAGTAGTCGGGTCCATCTTCCCTTGCCTCTTCCTTCGGTACAATTGGTATGAGTGTCCCCGCGGTTTTCCTCCCCCATTTTTCGGGGTTTGCATCTGTTGCCTTTTTGATTAAGCTGTGATCTAGACCGCAGTACTGGAGAATCGTGTTTCCTCTGTTCGACGCACCGTATACATAGATGGTCTTGCCCTTCTTGACTTCCTGCACAACAAACTCGCGCAATTGTGATCCGATCCTGCCGATATTTGCGGCGAACTTCTCATATGTAGCGTGTTCATCAAGGGCTAGCCGGGCCTCGTGCTTCTCCATATTGCTCACGCTCTCTCCGATAGGGAATCGTCCTTTGTGACAGATGAATGTCCTAAAGCTACCTCCGTTGACGTCGTTAGTGTCAACTTCGAATACTCGCAGTCCGTGCCTATCCAGGAGCCTACGCATTGTTCCCAAAGAATAGTATTCCAAGTGTTCATGGCCGATGTTGTCGAAACCGTTGTGTTCCAGCATAGTTGCTAGGTAGTTCTGTTGAACGATCCACACGCCGTCAGGAGCTAAGATGCGGGCGACATCAGTAACGAAACTGTTTGGATCCTCTAGATCGTAGAACATGGCGACACTGGTTATGATCTTGGCCTTATTCTCACCGAATTTCTTTGTAAAGGTTCTGGCATTGAAGAAGTCGTTAAAGACCCAGCTAGTGCCTCTTCTAGCCTCAGGGACGAGATTCTCAGCAGGTTCGAATCCCACCAGCATGAGTCCGTGTGTATCGTATGAACGGAGTAGAGTTCCGTCGTTGCAACCTATGTCGACTACAATGTCATTATACTTCGGACGGGCGACCTCACACGCTTTCGTTACTAGGTCCGAAAGAGCCCGCCGCATAGTTGGGCTAATCCCTGATTTGTACCAGTAATGTTGGTAAAGACTTGCTCTGGAAAAAGTGTGCCTCAACTGGATTAGTCCGCAACTTCGGCATCTAACCAATTCCAAAGGAGCCTTGGGGGTTTTCCCATCAGCGGTGACGAAATCTGGGACATACTGTTCTCCTAGAGATAGGACGGTGTCTAGGTGGGATGTTTTGCATACCCTGCAAGCCTTGATTGCCGTGATGCTCGGGTCCGTCATTTTTCGGTGTGAGAGGATTCTGGCTCTCTTGTATTTTTGCGTTCGTCGTGTAGGGCTTGATGTTAATGGGTTACTCCGACTCCGCCGTAAACTTCTCGAAATTGTCAGCCCCTCACGATAACCTGTCGTCCTCCCTATCCTGATACCTTGATATTACCGACTTTACAGGAGTAGATAGAATTGCTTCCAGCCCTTGCCGAGAAGCATTGTCATCCCTGCCGAGACATTCCTCCAATGGCAAAAGCTGAGGCTCAGAAATATCTCCTCGGTCTGCCCGGCTGGCTCCTGTCCGATAACAAGATCGAGAAGGAATACAGGTTCGGATCATATCTCGAAGGCCTTGACTTCGCCAACATGATCGGCCATATAGCTGAAGAACAAGATCACCATCCCGATATTCTCGTAGGATGGCGCCGAGTGAAGCTAACCTTCACCACTCATTCCATCAAAGGTTTGAGCGAGAACGATTTCATAATGGCTGCGAAAGCGGACAGGGAGTACGCAATTCGCCTCAATGCTCCCGCTGAGAAGTAGTTGGCCAACAGAGCTCGGATTTCGACAGAATCAGGCTCTAGCTATTTTCAAGTGGTCCTCTATCCTCTTCAACCTATTATCCATACTCGTCAACCGATCCAGAATCTCCTTCAACAATCTACCCAGCTCATCGGACATCGGAGCAACCGGAATCGGTGGTCTGAACGGTTGTGGAAAGGGTTCCACTGGTGGACGCATCGGCTCCAACGGAGGTCTATACGCCATACGAAATCCCTGCAACTATTGCGCTCGAGAGAGATTCTTACCTATTTTGGCTAGCTAAACAGTAAACCCTGCACCCTCATGCCTGGCCAGATAGCGGTTTTCAAATCCAAATATACCCAGCTTAAGCTCCGAACAGAAAACCCTCAACAAAAACCGGGGAAAGAGCACAATCCTTGTCAGAGCTCGGAGAAAATGAGGCTAGAATACTCAAGGCTCTGCAAGAATCCGGTGGCAAAGCAACCCCGTTCATCTTAGCTCAGAGGTCTGGCTTGGCAGATTCCGCGGTAGCCCGGGCGATCCTTAACCTCTCATCTAGAGGACTGATCAAGGAGCTAGTCGAGAAGCGTACTGAGATACAAGCCACTAAGGAAGGTGAACAGTACGTTACGAAAGGACTCCCGGAACGCCAGGTGGCCAAGATCATCGTCCAATCTGGTGGTCACCTCAACCCGAAAGAAGCAGTAGAGAGAACCGGTCTCTCACCGGACTATATCCCGATAGTAACTGGATGGCTTACTCGTAAGAAATGGGGACGCTTGGAAAAGAGGGATTCCCAGACCGAGCTTATTGTTGAAAAAGATCCGGAGAGAGACGACGACGAAGAAGTACTAGCTCTCATCGATCACAAGGTTCTAACTCAAGAGGAGCTCCCAAACGAGCTCACCTTTTCGATTATCCGACTAATACGACGGAATATTCTAGAGTCTCGCGAAAAGAGCGATAGACGAGTCGAATTAACCCAGACGGGAACTGAAGCCGCACTAGCCAGGTCCGGAACTGCTCCTAAGACTGAAGTCAGCAATCTCACAGGTGACATGATCGCCTCGGGGGAATGGGAGCGTGTCCAGCTCAGAACCTACAATGTATCCAGCAACGTCCCCAACACATGGCCCGGACGCTTACACCCATACGCCAAATTCCTACGCAACGCAAAACAACAACTCATCGGCTTAGGATTCCAAGAAGTCACAGGACCACTAGTCGAATACGCATTCATCAACTGCGACTGCCTCTACATGCCACAAGATCATCCCGCCCGCGAAGTACACGATCTATTCTATCTCAAAGAACCCAACAAAGGCGACCTATCCATCTGGAACGGCACCGTCGACCGTGTAGAAGAAACCCATGAAAACGGTAACAAAACCGGCTCCAAAGGATGGAGATACGCCTACTCCCGAGACGAAGCCGCACGGCTCATCATGCGCAGCCACGGCACCGCCCTAAGCGTACGCGCCATGCTCTCCAAGAACGTCAAGATACCCGGCAAATACTTCGCCGTAGCCAGATGCTACCGTCCTGATCCATTAGACAAGACGCATCTTATGGAGTTCAACCAGGTAGAAGGAATCATAATCGATCCCAACCTTAACCTCCGCAACCTGCTCGGGGTACTGGAAATGTTCGCAAAAGAAATCGCCGGTGCCGATAAGGTCCGTTTCAAACCCGATTACTTCCCGTTCACCGAGCCCAGCGTCGAACTCCAAGCCTACAAACAGGGATATGGCTGGGTCGAATTCGGCGGCAGCGGAATCTTCCGCCCCGAAGTCACAATCCCACTAGGCATCAAGGCACAGGTTCTCGCCTGGGGGCTCGGCATTGATCGACTGTACATGATGAACAAACGGATCAGTGACATTCGCCAACTCTTCAGCCCGGACCTCGAATGGATACGACAACAGAAGATCGAGTAAACCATGCCATCGGTCCAATTCAACCTCAAAGACCTCGAAGAACTACTCGGGACCAATGTCCCGCATGACAAGGATGGACTCAACCAGCTCGTCGCCTATGTCAAGGCCGACGTCGAATCTCTGGAAGAAGAAAACGGTCAATCAACAGTCAGTATCGAGGTCAAAGATAGCAATCATCCCGACATCTGGTGCGTAGAAGGCGTAGCCAGAGCATTACGCGGCTACCTCAAACTCAAACAGTCCAATCCAGCAACCGTCCAGGGTCCATCCGGCTACAGCATCACCATCGACAAACGATTACGATCAATCCGTCCCTACATCGCATGCGCCATCGTCCGAAACATCCAACCTAGCGAGGAGGCGTTGAAGAGCTGGATCAGCTTACAGGAGAAGATGGACCAGACATACGGACGTAAACGGAGAAAAGCCAGTATCGGCCTGTATCAAGCCGATCTTATCAAGCCCCCGATAAGTTACACGGTCAGCAATCCAGACGAGACCAGTTTCATACCGTTAGGATCAGACACATCAATGACTCTCCGGCAGATAGTCGAATCACATCCCAAAGGGATCGAGTATGGACAAACGATCTCAAAACACGATAACTGGCCATTGCTCATCGACAAGAACGACAAGATCCTCTCCCTACCACCAATAATCAATTCCACCGACCTCGGAAAAGTCACAACGGAAACAGAGAATATTCTCATCGAAGTCACCGGGACAAGCCTAGAAACAGTCCAGGACACGTTGAAGATCGTCGTGACAACCCTCTCAGAGCGAGGAGGCAAGATCTACAGCTGCACCCAGAAATATCCCTATGCTCCCACGAAGACGACTACTCCTGATCTAAAAGAACAGTCCTTCCAAGTATCGTTGGGTCATGCCAACAAACTCCTCGGAACCAGTCTAACATCGAAACAAGCAATCGATCTACTCAAACGAGCCGGGTATTCAGCAGGGAAAGTTATCGGGGACAAGATCACGATCGCTGTGCCATCTTACCGAATAGACATCATGCACCAGGTAGATGTAGTCGAAGACATTGGAATCGCAATGGACATCAACACCCTGAAACCTGAATGGCCAGGAATCTTCACAGTCGGCGGGCTATCCCCCGTTACTACCAAGCTGGACAATATTGCCGAATTAATGGTGGGTCTAGGCTACCAGGAGATCATGACATACAGTCTAAGCTCGCCGGAAACAATGGCGAAGAAGATGAACACGCCCGAAGATGAACAGATAGAACTACAAAACCCGAGCATGACCACCTACACCATTCTCCGATCCTGGCTGCTTCCAAGCCTCATGGAATTCCTCTCCAACAACACCCACGTCGAATACCCTCAACGAATATTCGAAGTAGGACAATGCTTCACCCGTGACCCATCAACACCGACACGAGTGAAGGATATACCAAAACTATCAGCAGTGACTGTACACGCGACCGCGGGCTTCACCGAGATCAGACAATCACTCGACTCTCTACTACGAAGTCTAGGTATCGAATATTCCATCAAACCATCCACGCATCCTAGCTTCCTGGAAGGCCGCACGGGACAAATAGTCTCCCGGAACCAGAATATCGGTACGATCGGAGAATTGAACCCACGCGTCATCAAAGCATGGGGATTGAGCCTACCAGTGGGCACGTTCGAACTAGACCTCTCCCTTCTATTGAATCTGAACTGAAAATCAGCTAGTGTTTAACTAGCACCACAAAAGGCGCAAGCCCGTCTAGAAAAACGGGTATGGTCCTCTCCTAGTTTGCTACAGTCGATAACATGCCTAGCCGGCGGAGTCGGAGCCGCCAGATTCCTAGAAGGACTCGTACATGTCTACCCACCCGAAAAAATCACAATAATCGCCAACACAGGCGACGACCTAGAATATCTCGGACTATACATCAGCCCAGACATCGACATAGTAAGCTACACCCTCGCAGGCTTGGTAGACGAGGAAAAAGGCTGGGGACTAAAAGAAGACACTTACAAGTGCATGGAACAACTCGAGATCTACGGCGCCGAGACATGGTTCAGAATCGGCGACCACGACCTAGGAACACACCTACTGAGAGCAGCGCTCATGCAGCAGGGTTTCACCCTCTCCGAAGTCACCGATAAGATCCGGACCTCTCTCCATGTCAAGACAAGGATCATACCAGTCTCCAACGATCGAATAGCTACGCGAATCAAGACACCAGCTGGACTACTGGAATTCCAGGAATACTTTGTAAAACGAAAGTTCACCGATCGAGTACTCGACGTATTCTATGATGGCGCAGACAAGGCAACGCCCTCAGAAGGCGTCGCCGCCTCGATCGCCAAGGCGGACGCAGTCATCATATGTCCAAGCAACCCCATCCTAAGCATCGGTCCTATGCTCGCCGTCCCAGGAATGAGAGAAGCAATGGCGAAAGCCACGAAGAAGACAGTCGCCGTCACACCAATCGTCGGCGGAAAAGCATTGAAGGGACCATTGGACAGGCTGATGAGCGATCTCGGAATAGAATCATCCGCTTACGGCGTCGCCCAGCTCTACAAGGGAGTCGCCCAAGGCTTTGTAATCGACAATATCGACAAGCAACTCGTCCCTAAGATCAAAGATCTAGACATGAAAGTCGTCCCGACGCAGACTGTAATGGACTCAGCCGCAGCAAAAGCCAAGCTAGCACAGGACACTATGAGGCTAGCGGAGAACCTCTAATAGGATTGTCAACAGTAGCAATCGTCCCGGTCAAAACTCTCGCCGATGCCAAGAGACGCCTCTCGCGACATCTCACAATCCAAGAAAGAAGACTACTGGTCCTAGCTATGCTCGAAGACGTCTTGAACGCTATACAAGCATCCAACGCCTTCCAGGAAACTATCGTAGTCTCACTTGACAAGACTGTAATTGCCTCGGCAGCCAAACGCGGCTCAAAATCACTCCTTCAAACCGGACCAGGTCTCAACACTGGAATCCGGCAAGCCACCAGCCAAGCAATAAAGACCGGGGCAACAACCACGGCCAACATTCTTGCCGACATCCCATTAATACAACCCCAAGACTTCGATGAGATTCTGAAAATAGGCTCGGGCTCTGCCCGAGTCATCTTGTCGCCCTCATTTGATGGTGGCACCAACATCATGCTGCGATCTCCACCAAACATCATCGACCATTCTTATGGTCGGTGGAGCTTCACACGGCATCTACGCTACGCCCAGAAGAACCAGGTGCCAGTGTACGCGGTCTCCAACTCTCGATCCTCATTCGACGTCGACACGATAGACGACTTGAGGAACATTATGCACCTCGACCCCTCTGGCAGGACCAGAACAGCGACCCTAGTCAGAGAGTTTGAATCCCTCCATGCTCTCACACGTAACGCTTGATATCACTACTCGATATTGAGTAGAAACTCTTTTATGAGTAGATTAATCCCCTCGCCCCGCCGAAATCAAATGGGATTGCCACAAACCAAATTTCCAGTCACAATGAGCCTGGCCGGGGCCGCAACCTTCAGCGCCTTAGCCTACCTAGTCAGCCTGATAGTCCCGGCCGCGATCCAACCACCATTCCCAATCCTATTCTACCTCAGGTTCGATCCAGCCGAAATAATCGACATCTCATCACTCCTAATCTTCGGTCCTGCTGTTGGAACAGTCACAGCAACAATCCACTTCCTCATCCTAACCGGAACATCAGGCGGTCCATTCGGACCCAGTCTGAAATATCTCGGAGTCTTATCCACTTACCTCGGCATCATCCTGGCATCGAGACTTGGCAAGCATAACCTCGTGAAGACTGGACTCCTAGCAACAGCATTCGGAATAATCACTAGGGTCCTCGTAATGACAATTGTCAACTACATCTACTTCGTCTCTATCGCCCAAGCCGCCTTCGGAGTCGACTACCAAGGATTTGCAAAATTCGTCCTGCAAAGCAGCGGCTTCAACGTAGACGGCCTACAACTCGTCTATCTTATCCTCGGACTAACAGCACTCTACAATGGGATACACGCCATACTATCGATAGTCGCATCACTAGTAATCGTAGTTGCAATAGTTACTCGAGCGCCTCAAATGTTCGGGTCGAGAAGCTGGCTCACCAAGAAACTCCTTCTGATGAAATCCTCCTTAGTCACCAAGGAAAATAGGCCTGTGACGACCTAGCACACTTGCCTTATCGGCCCCTGACAAATTGGATCTCTGTTTCTGATCTATCTTTGTCTTGACATGAGAGCGGGCTTAGCTCTCCCTTGAGACCCTGACTTTACTTGTCGTAGGTCGATAATGTCTACTTCTCCCGGTCCAGTTCCGATCAAAGTGACTCTGACCCCGGTCTCGCGTTCGATCCTCGACACAAAATCTCGCGCTTCACGCGTCAAACTCTCTGGGCTCGTGGTTCCCTTTATCGCCCGAAATAACACGTCCAGCTTCGTTAACGCGATCTCTGTCGCACCGTTCAATTGGACCGCCCTCTTCGCCAGGTGAAAATCGAATGGAGCCGCCCTCCGCTCTCGCCCCGTACCTGTCCCATACTCCACCCACCCCCGCCGTAATGCCTCCTCCCTGTCCAATTGTCCCTCCAATGGACCCTCTCCCACACGCGTCACGTACGACTTGAAAATCACTACAACATCGTCCACTTTTGTGGGACCAACCCCCACGTCAGCAAGAGCCTGGGACGCGGTGGTGTCCTTCGAGGTCACGTAAGGATACGTACCATGATA
>VBBH01000031.1 GCA_005888695.1 Candidatus Bathyarchaeota archaeon | reverse complement strand
CGACCCCAACGAGCCGTGCAATGTCAACCGGGATAAGGAGGTAGAGGCTGTCACGAAGCTTGACAGGCTTTACCCGTAACGGCGTTATTCCCACTGCTCCCTTAGGCGTTTGCTTAGTAGCTGCAAAGTCTGGGGGTTCCCTTTGGGGCCTACGTAACCGATAGGCTTGGTGACTCGGTTACAGCGTAAGGTCAGTTGACGTTTCTTCTTCAGTATTGTCTTCGGCCAATCCTTCCCATCCGAATCTTTCCTTCAGCTGGTCCGCCGCATCTTCTGGACTGTTTGCCTCAATGATTGTCATTCTGTATAGCGTCGCAAGCCTCTTGGCCTTAGCGGTGAGACCGGGGATCGAGACAAGGAATGCCTGAGTTGGAGACACGTCGAAAATCTTAGCGTATAATGAAGCTACGGGTACTTCGTCAATTGGTTTATCCGAGAAGATCAAATCCAAGACAATTGTCTCGCTGCCTTTGGATCCCGTAATGTCGAATCTTTGTAGGGAACCAGATCTGCCCGCAATCTGTCCCGGGAGATCAGTCCTGAAGCCTAGATCTTCGAGAACTCTGGCGATTGGTTTTATGACAAGGAACACACGCTTGAACTCGTCCTCAGCGTCTAGGCTGAGACGGTACGTGTAGAGGTTAATGAATCCTGTATCTTTTATTGTAAACGCGTGCCCGCAATTTCTACACCTGTGAACAGGATTGGGCATGTCGGACCTTTTTCCACATTGATCGCATTGGAACCATGCCCCTAGCTTGTAATAATCAACCCCCGGCTCAACCAGTTCCTTGTTACACTTAGGGCATATGAGACCTCCTTCCACGAGAAAACTATCAATGCTGTCCACCGTTCCGCAAGCCACGTGCTCGAGAAGCGTTTTGCGTTCGATATCGATGGAATTGCAGTTAGGACAAACGTAATCGTTGCTAACGTTAGCCGAGATACAACTGGGACAAACCAGAGCCTTTTCGTGAAATTTCCTCTTAAAAACGCCAGCCTCCCAAAGTTTTTCGACCAGTTCTTTCGCGTCCCTGGGATCCCCGTCTACCGACGGCTCAACGTCAGGATATCTTACCGTCATGTATAGATCGAAAATCGGGACGAGTTCGATGATCTCTCCTTTCACAAACTTGCTCAGAAGGATCTGGACGTTAGGGTCCTGATAGAGAGATAGACGATCCTTGGATGTCACTAGTGAAGACGCCTTTTTCGTTTTTCTCCTAACGGCCGACCCGGGTCGTTTCCTACTTCGAGGTGTGACCGTTGGTTCGGTCACCTTCAACCTTATTCAGGCGTTGTATCTTGTCTGTCGTCGATGGCGGTATCAGCATGATTATGATAGTGGTTACGGCCCGCTTTGATTTGCGAGTCGCTGATGGCCGCATCTTCTGCCAGTCCTGAGAACAATGGCAATCGTAGGACCCCGACAGGGATTCCAGGATTGGACAAATTGTTGAGCGGTGGTCTACCAAAGGGGAGGATCATACTCTTGACCGGAGGGCCGGGGACAGGGAAGACCATACTCTCGTCGCAGTATCTCGTCAATGGAATCATGGACTATGATGAAAATGGTGTTTACGTGAGTTTAGACGAGAACAAGCAACATGTTTTCGAGGAAATGGTGGACTTCGGTTGGGATTTGCCCGAGCTTGAGCATCAAAAGCGGCTTATTTTTCTCGAGGCCAGCCCAATCAGGTATCTCCCAGCCGAAATCAAAGTCGGTAGATTGACGGTAGGTCGAAAGGAGTTCTCGATGGCAACTCTCGTCGAGATGATAAAGACTAGTGTTAAGGAGATCGATGCGAAAAGGATCGTTGTCGACCCTGTAACCACCCTGGTCTTTCAGTACGATGGCGTCGTAAATCAGAGGAATGCTCTTGTGGAATTGATCGAGGCGTTGGCGGATACTGGCGCTACTTGTATTATCACCACAGAGTTGAGACGGCCCGGTTTCGAAAGAAACGTCGACTACGAAGAGTATCTAGCTCATGGTGTCGTATTGCTCCAGCAATTACAGGTGGGGAAGTCCTTGTTGAGAGTCATCCAGATCGAGAAGATGCGAAAGACCCCCGTCGACAATCAGCCGAGACCATATCGGATAACAGATTCAGGCATTGAGGTTTTCCCGCGAGAGAGCGTCCTTTAGGACGCACACTCGCTTTAGCCTTGCAGCCCCTTGAACTAGTCGACCCGTATCTGCTTCGACTTTTGCCCGGGCCTTTTTCTCGTGAGCACGAGTTCAAGGACTCCATTCTTGTAACTCGCTCTTGACGTGTCTGGGTCGACCTCGACGGGTAAGTCGAGTTGCTTGAAGTATTTTCGGTTTGCATTCTCAACCTTTAGTGTCAATGATTTCCCGTTGCACTCGAGGTTGATGTCTGACTTCTCAACTCCGGGGAGTTCAGCAACGACCTTCACAACATCGTCTAGAACGATTGTGTCGACGAGAGGTTCCCTCTCCTCGCGAACATCAAGGCCAGCCTTCGGTATGCCGCCCGCCCCTTTTCGGAGTGATGGCTTGACGTTTCCGAACTCCCTGATTACAGGCTTTCCATCGGGTCCAACACTGAAAGAGTAGCCGTAAACAAAAGGACCAATTTCCTTCTCGGTCCCGCCAGTCGGAAGTCTCTTTTCACGTATCATCTCCTTTGGAATCTCAAGATCCTTGAACATCTCTTCGAAACTCCGCTCGAATTCTTCCATCAAGTTGGGCATTGGATAGCGCCAACGTCTCCTGAACCACTCTGGGAAGAAATCCTCGTCCCCGCTCAATCTTCACAAACGCCTCTAAGGACGGCGTAGTTAGGACATTGTCCATTATAACTCTTAGACCGGCATAAGGATCGGCACGAAGCAGTTTCTCTGGCGAGGACTCTCAACAACGCATAAACGATGCCTCACTCACAGGGTCAATATCTTGACCCGGGCTTCGATTGAAACAGGGAAGATTACACTGGAGGATTTCCACGACCACGTCGTAGGCCTGATCCGTGTCGAGAGGAAGCCTGACGAGGCGCTAGAGCTACTTAGTAGGCACTACCGGGTTGAGAAGCCTACTCTCAAGATGGGACTCCCAAAGGGGGAGAACTCAGCGTTGGGATGTTACGTTACTCGTGAGAAGACAATCTACATTTCGACCCAAGAGTATCTTTACGACCCTTACATAATAATACACGAATTCTATCATCACCTTCGGAGCGTCACAGGGAAGCATCGTGGCACAGAGAGGCATGCCAGAGACTTCGCACTTGACTTCTTGAAGAAGTCTGGCGCAGCTCCTACGGGGAGTAAGTATGAACTAAGTCCAGAGCGTGTTAGGTAGGTTTTTCTCCGTCTGGACCACGATTGGCGGGTGAGCCTTGAAAGTCTCCCCACAGTGGGGGCACCTTTGTGAGCCCCTCCACATCCTGTAAACCAATCGAAGCATAATGAACGCAAGCCCCGAGACTAAGACAGAGATCAACGCATTATCGGCGTTGATGATGAAGATGAAGTAGTGGACGTCTACCATCGCCAGCGTTGTCCTCCTTGATCTTTGTTGATGCGCCTGTGGAGGGTAGCGTGGGGAGAATTCTCTCTCATATGCAGTATAGTGCCGTAGCCGCTATAAACCTACCTAAGGAAGTACGAACCGCGTCTACTGTCCCTAGGCTTTCGCAGTTTGTGAAGGAGCCAAAACCTCGTCAGCATGGGTGATCTTGACTAATCCCTTCAACAGTAATCTATTAGTTATCTTTGCGCAGATGTCGCAGTCTTTGCCTGGACAGTAGCCCTTGAGAAAGTTCTCACACTTCCATCGGTAGTTCTCGATCTCGGCCGTTGACATGTCGAGAATTCCTTTAGCTCGATCGATCCTCGGGTGGAGCGAGAGCTAAAGCGTCGTGTAACCCTAGATGAGGGGTCCGGAGTTACCGGATCATAACCTGCTTTCAGGCCTTTGAGCGGCTCTCTAGGTCGCGATACGCCTCGCGCTGTATTATGTGCCTCATTATGTCGCTTGTCCCGCCACCTATCATCATGAACCGAGCATCTCTAAAATATCTCTCGACTGGCGTATCACGGGTGTATCCGATTCCTCCGTGGACCTGAAGGGCACTGTTCGCCACTTCAAAGGAAGCTTCTGTTGCATAGACCTTTGCGATAGCCCCCGCTTTTCGGATGCTCCGGCCCATATCCAACAATCTCCCGCTGTTCAGGATCAGCAAACGAGATGCTTCCAATTTGACTGCCATGTCGGCGATTCGGAAACTGATAGCCTGGAATTCACGTATTGGCCGGCCAAATTGTTCCCTCTTATTGGAATACTCAAGAGCCGCTTCGTAGGCAGCCCTTGCTATTCCTAGCATTTCAGCAGAAACCACGGGTCTCTCTCGATCGAGCTCGTCGAGAAGTATGTCGAATCCCTGATTCTTTCGGCCGACAAGGTTCTCTGGAGGAAGTTTGACGTTCCGAAAGCGTATGTGAGCGACATTAGCGCCCCTCATTCCGAGTAATGAGTAAGCTTTGACAACCTTGACGCCAGAGGATTCTCTGGGGACTAAGAAGGCACTCATTCCCCTTCGCCCCCCTTTCTTTCGGTCAGTAATAGCGAACAGAAAGTATTGGTCCGCTAATCCGCCGTTTGTTATGAACCTCTTCTCGCCATTTAGGACATAACTATCCCCTCTCTGAGCCACCGTTGTTCTTATTCCTGCAGCGTCGGATCCTGCGAGAGGCTCAGTAAGGGCAAGTGCTCCAATACTCTCTCCCGTTAGGACAGGTCTAAGGAAATCCTTCTTCTGTTGATTGTTCCCGAAATAGGCCAGGGGAGCAGCGTAAAGAGTCGTAGAGGCGGCTCTTGACATCTCTGTCGCTGCATTGGCGGCCGATATCTCCTCTGCCACTATTACTTCGGAAACCCATCCTAGTCCTTGGCCCCCGTCACTCTTGGAAAAAGGCGCGCCTAGTAGGTTCTCTCGGCCCATGTCTCGAATTAGTTCGCGCGGATACTTGCCTGCTTCAACCTCATTCGCTTGGGGAATTACGTGATCCTCGGCGAAGGTTCGGGCCTTGGTTTTGAAGGCTTCTTCATCTTTGGACAGAAAGAGGCTCATGGATTTGTCTCTGGGGAGAAGGGGCCTACTTTCAAATCTTATTCCTGACAGTAACCGGTTTCCTGAGAATATGGAGGGAAAGGATTGGGACGGGAAGTCCTAGGCAAACTGGGCCAAAGCTACTGGCTTGGGCTTTACGATTACCGCGTAGGCTTCCCTGAAGATTGGACGGTATGCGACACCGTACAGAATCAGGCCGTCCTTCCCTTCATAGTCCAGTCGTCTGATTACTCCCTCAAGCTTCATGCCGTTTCTTAGCTCCGTTTGTTTGCAATCGACCAGCAACACCTTGTTCTCCGTGAGAAGTTCATAGTTCGATGTCCATCTCTGCTTCAGTGGTAGCTTGGCAAAACTCTTCAATTTGGCAACACGTGGAAACTGTTTTTTGATCATGGGTCCAGGACAGTCGCTGGCGAGGCATTTCTCTCTAGCTGGATAGTATATTCTGTTGCAGCCTCCACAGAGGCTCAGGCTGAATCCATTGTTAGACAGTGGTTCTATATCGGCTATGATGCGCGGGATCTCGATCCTCTTCTTAATCCTAGAAAGCCTGGCCTTGATCAGGTCTTGGTAAGTATCGATCTTGATCTCTGTCTTGCGCTTGATGTAATCGTCAACTCCAACGACACGTCCCTTCTTCGCTTCTATTCCCTCTTGGACCTCAAACCAAGTCGCATTAGAGTATGCACCAGAGCCGTAAGAAACGGCAAGCACTCGATCGCCCGGCTCGCTGCTATCCAATACGCTGGCCAAGGACACCATAGTCGAGGCAGCGTAGGTGTTACCGGTGTGGAGAACGGTGAGCCATGGTTTGACCTTCCGGTCAATGTCTTCTTCAGTGAGCCGCATCCGGTCTGCAAGCGACGGATCGTCCACGAAGGGTATCTTGTCTTGAGTGAGCGCGTTGCATGTCTTCATAGGAAGATAGCCTGACGGCTGGTGGAATGTTATCGCATCAAAATCTCTCAGTGTTAATTCGTCATGTTTGCGAAACAAATTGGATATCGCTCCGATCACGTGCGACATGTACGCCTCAACCGTGGTCCGGCCGAAATGCTTGGGGAATGGAGATTCGTCCCGTCTCCAAAAGTCCATGAACAGACTTGAGTAAGGCGCGATATCCTCTATCGTCGCAACCAAATCGGTCTTGCCCAAAACGAGGGCAGCTGCTCCTGCGCCAGCTGAGTATTCCAGGGGATCACCTTTCTCGGCCTGCGCTACGTCGGCGCCTATCGCCAGGCCGTACTTTATTCTGCCGCTCCGAATTTCTGCATCCACAAAGCCTACGCCCTGCATTCCGCTGTTGCATGCGCCTTCAAGATCGGCGATGAACACGTTCTCGCCGACGCCAATGAATGAAGCTACATGTCTTGCTATAGTTCCGACGGCGTAAGGTTTCGACTCGGACCCGACTGTCACGCTGCCGATCTCGTCAGGAGAAATGCCGGCCATACGGACTGCATTTTCAGCTGCTTCGGTCGCGATCGTGATTGTGTCCTCTGTGTGTCCCGCGAGACTCTTCTCGCGTAGCAGAAGACCGTTCCTAACTTTTTCGAGCACCTTCTCAAGTTCTTGGCCACGTTTCCTTTCTCGTTCTCGGACGATCTTGGCCGTTTCTATTCTTTCCCATGGAATGTAGACTCCGTAGCCTACTATTCCCACTCTTCCGTGGCTCATCTAGAAAACCGCCAGTTTACCTCTGTAGTCCTACCTTTAGAAAATCCAATGTGAGTCCCAAGGCTATTTAAAATTAGCCGGAGGCTTTCATGGAATCCAGTCAAATGCATGCGAAATCCTGTCCTTCGCAATATTGGAACTCTTCACTGGAAAGGGTGCTAGTCACTTCAACGGTTTCGCAACCGGTTTCGATGCTACTGAGTTACAGTCTGCTTTTGCGTTTCGGGCCACATCTTTCGTCCAGTGCGATTCGAAGGACGATGGACTGTGTTCTCCAGGGTGTCAAGGGCATCCCTTGTCACAGCTATACTCGTGTGTGTGACCATTCTGTCCTTGGTGCCATTAAGCTCAGTCGCGCCTAAAAAACTGCCAATTGGTTTACCACTTGCAGCGGTGAACGGTCCTCAGAGGACGATCTTCATCCTCGTCAAATTCAGTGACCAGTCAAACACAACAAAACCTAGCCAGGTGGCTTCTACGCTGGCAACAATGAACAATTACTACTATGAGGACTCCTATGGAACCACGTCCTTCCAAACCTCCATCTCACCGATGGGACCTGGCTGGTACACCTTACCAAGCCCAATGAGTTACTACGGGACTGATACGGCCTCAACGGACAACCAGCTCGTTGACGATGGCCTACGTGCTGCTTTCAACAGCGGTGTGGATTTATCCCAATTCAAATTTGCCACCTTGGTGCACGCTGGTAATGACGAAGCCATGACTCATCTTGCCTCCGATATTCACTCATTCACCATCCAAGGCTACGTTTTTTCCACGGGCCCCCTAACCTCGATCAAGATTTCAACCTCGGTCGTATCAGAATCTGATCCGGTGGGAGTGTATGCCCATGAATCAGGTCACCTCCTCGGTCTTCCCGATCTTTACGATGTGACGGGACGAATCGATCCTACGAACAATTTTCTGGGGTATTGGGAAATAATGGCTCTCGGAGAATGGAACCCTAACAACGGACTACCATGTCCAGGGACCTCCCCCTGCCCAGGAACCTACCCCGCCCTTCATTCCTCATGGTCGAAAATGCAACTAGGATGGCTAGCTAGTGGACAAAGTTGCAGCGCTACAACATCTGGAATATGCACCGTTCAGTCGGGAACGGCTGCGAATATTACTTTACAGAATCTAGAACAGCCGACATCAGGAGTGCAGGCTCTGAAAATCCCGATTGCATTTAACAAGGATGGCACCATGACATACTATCTTCTTGAAATGAGGGCCAAACTTGGTACGTATGACCGTTATCTGCCGTTTCCCACAACTTACCCGGACGCAGGGGTTCTGATCTATGACGTCAATGAAAGTATTCCGGCGGGGCATGGAAGCATACGCTTGATTGATGCTCATCCCGGTGGTGGGCTCGATGATGCACCTTTCGGTCCCTGTTTCAGCCCCTGTGCAAGTGAGAACACCTTTGCAGATCAGCCTAACTACGTGAAGGTCATAATCACCAGTACGTCGCCAACGGCGTATTCAATTACGGTGGACCGAACTGCTGCACCGGCCTTGTTATTGCAGATCAATACAAGTCCGGGATCTACTGGAGTCCTGGTTTCAATTGACGGTGTCAACAAGACGTCCGACTCCACTGGTCAAGTTCGGATGCCAGTGAGGTACGGTCCTCATACAATCTATGTTCAATCTCGAATCCCATTGACAGTAGGATCGGCGACAGTGACGGTAGGTCTTGCCAACGCGTTCGCTTCCTGGGATGACGGAGCAACCACAAACCCACGGGGTGTGTCAGTGGTCAAAGATACTTTTCTCACCGCGATCTACCGTGTGACAGTGGAGCCATCCATTCCTACTGCCCTTGTCGCCTTTGGTATTTTCGGGGTCATTCTGACCGCGGTTTTGCTTCATCGTCACAGAAGCAGAAGAGGCAAAGCTAATTTGGCGATGTCGCAGGGACAAGTGATCTCTCCTGTGCCGAGCGTCATAACAATGCCTACAGGGTCGTCGCGTCCGATTCCTCAAAGAGACCTGGACAAAGAGGGTCTACTCCCAGGGAACGATAGTTTTGCGAGACAATCCGTAGACCACACCCAGAGTGCCGATGGCCCCTAGGCTCAGTCCAAACCAGTTTGCTGGCCCGTCGTGTGTCACGTACTCGCCAGTCATGTCGAGTTTGATCGATATAGCATATGAGACTATCTTCTCCTGAGATGAGGGTGTGTTGTCGAGAACGAAGTAGTACGAGCCCGAAGTGTTCAGAGGGACCTCTATAGACGCGTTGGACACCGTTTTTTCGTACAAGCAATCCGACGGCGGTTCAGCGCTGACGCATGAATTCTTATTCGCTTTGTTTGAAATTCGAATATCCAATTGAGACAAGCCTTCGCCAGACGTTGGCTTCACAGTCACGTTCACTACCATTCTTGGGTTTCCGCCCACATCTAAAGTAACGTTGAGGGGTCGCGTCAGGACCACTCCGCCCGGAACGACCTCTTGTTTTGGCCCTGAAAGCTCTCTTGCTGAAATTGTCTGGGTGTTGTGAATGTTTGGAATGGAGGAGTACATGACCAATCCCAATGTCAACATCAATAGCCCGATGAAGGCGGGTAGCGGTCTCAAGTGCTTCTGGGTCACTTCTCTTCGATATCTTTCAAACCCTGAAGCTCCTTGATCCGGCTTAACCGTCGGCGCATTATGCTGTTTTCGAGCTCGCTTTGGAGGAGGCTGAAGATATCGCGATGTATTCCAACGAACTCGGACCCTGTTGGGTTGCGCGGTCTGTCAATCTCGATGTCCACTATGCTCTTGATCTTTGCGGGTCTCGCTGTGAGGACTAGAATCCTATCGGCAAGTTCGATTGCTTCGGGGAGATTGTGAGTCACGAGTAGAAACGTCTTCTTGGTGCTTGCGTGGATCTCTGCAACCTCTTCCCTCAAGGCTTCAGCGGTAAACTCGTCAATCGCGCTAAACGCCTCGTCCATCAGTACAACCTCCGGATCTATGGCTAAGGCCCGGGCGATTCCGACTCGCTGCTTCATACCGCCCGACAACTGTTTCGGGTAGAGGTTTTCGCTTCCTTTGAGCCCCACCATTTCGATCAGATCGGCAGCAATAGTTGCCCGGTCCTTCCTTGACCGTCCTTGTGCTTCTAAGCCGAACTCGACGTTCTCGACAACGGTTCGCCATGGAAAGAGTGCAAAGGTCTGAAAAACCATGCTGATCTTCGGGTGGGGCTGGTTGACGATAGTGCCTCTGAACTTGACCTGGCCAGATGACGGCTTGTCGAGTCCTGCGATCATTCGCAATAACGTAGACTTACCACAGCCGCTCGGTCCAACGATGCATAGGAATTCGCCCTCGTCTATATGGAAGCTGATATTGTCGAGGGCCGTGAGGGATTGAGGCGGGTCACTATAGACCTTAGACACGTTGGAAAGTTCGACGTGCAACCCTGTCTAGGGTCTCCATCTTTGTATTCGTCTTTCGAGTCGGCCGAAGAAGGCACGGTCCATCAACAAAGTGACGAATCCGACTGTCATTATTGCTGCGAGACCATAGGTTAGAGAGTGCTGACCCCCCAAGGATGAACTAATGAAGCTTCCAATGCCTGCGACACTAGCGATCAATTCTACGGCGAGGAGTACGTTCCAAGCGAATTCGAAGGATAGTCGGAGTCCGGTGAGCATGCTTGGGAATATTGAAGGCATTATTATGTCGGTGAAGGTTTGGAGTTTGCCTGCCTTGAATATCGATGCGACGTGGAAATAGTCAGCAGGGATCTCAGTGACACCCTGCCGAATTGTGAAGTAAATCGGGAAGAAGGCGCTAAAGGCCGATATTGCAATGGCGGCTACATTGCCTGGGCCAACGACGCTAATGAGAAGTGTCAGGATTGCGAGATCGGGCAAAGCACCGACCAACATGATCACAGGAGTCAGAGCCTGATCCAGCTGACTTCTCAAGCCTACCAGGAGACCGAGTGGCAGTACTACGACGAGAGATAATGCGATCCCGAACGCGACGTTAACAAAGCTCTGACCGACTCGTGTAAGGAATGTGGGAGTCCCTCCAAGCTGGACAAAAGTGAGGACTACAGCATGAAGTGGTGGGAGTTTGTCTGGGGGAATCACCCCTAGGAGAGAGACGATTTCCCATAAACCGAATATGACGGAGAAGGAGACAAGCCAAGTTGGAATATGTTTTCGGCCCTTCTGTCTAACTCTGTGAAACCCTCCTGAGCTAAGAAAAGGCAGTCTCACGTGTTACAACCTCCGGGAATAGCCGAAATCCCTCGTCAGAACTAATTAGGTTTGGAAGCCCAGGTAACGTTTGTACACGCTTACGATCGACGCGTTAGGAACATTGCCCGTTGTGCCCCTTACGGCAAAGCCGAAAGAAGGGTCGGGGCCCTCAGAGCCGTTTGACTAGTATCAGTCCAAAAAGTGCAGGTTTCATCAACCGGGCTGTTCCTGTGCAACACTGTGCAGATGGCTGTGCATGAAGATCAATTGCGCCAGGACCTTAGGTACTTCTGCTGGGAAGAAGTGAGCCGATCAATCTTACGGCCAAAAGCAGAAAGCCTTTCCTCAGCGACTCGGACATCGATCTCATCCGGAACCTTGAGGACTTTGTCCGGCAGTCTTCCGCCGTTCCGTTTTAGATAATCTGCCGAAAGCATCTGATCCGCAAAGCTCATGTCCATAACCTCAGCAGGATGCCCGTCCGCAGCGGCTAGGTTGACAAGCCTGCCCTCCGACAGAACATAGAGTCTCTTCCCTCCTGGAAGCACATACTCCGTGACCCCACTCCGTGCTTGCCTCTTCCTTACCGCGATCCTTTCCAGATCCTTCACGCTAACCTCAACATCGAAGTGTCCTACGTTGCATAGGATGGCCTTGTCGGACATCTTCATCATGTGGCGAGAGGTGATGATGTCAATATTCCCGGTTGCAGTTATGAAAAGGTCTCCAATCTTAGCCGCTTCATCCATTGGCATCACATCGTATCCTTCCATGAGAGCCTCTAGTGCCCGGACAGGATTGACCTCTGTCACTATCACTCTGGCGCCAAGTCCCTTCGCTCTCTCTGCCACCCCTCGTCCGACCCACCCATAGCCTGCAACGACGATGTTGCGACCCGCTATCAGAAGATTCGTTGCTCTCATTATCCCTTCAAGTCCGGATTGGCCAGTACCGTAACGACTGTCGAATAGGTACTTGGTGAGAGCATCATTTACCGCTATGATCGGAAAGTTGAGCCTCCCGTCACTTTCCATGGCCTTCAATCTCATGACTCCAGTTGTTGTCTCTTCGCAGGCGCCGATCACTTTTCGAGTGTACGCCTTTCCTCTCTGATGGGCAGCGATAGAGAGTTCGGCACCGTCGTCGATCAATATGTCTGGATCAGTGTCGAGGACTCTCTCGAGATTGGATCCGTGATCTTTCGCAGTTACTCCTCTCCAAGCATAGACGTAGACACCGGTTTCGGCTAGAGCGGCTGCAACATCGTCTTGAGTCGAAAGCGGGTTACTGCCGGTTATCGCAACGCGTTCGGCGCCGCTCCTTAGGAAATCCTCGGCGAGTACGGCAGTCTTTGCTTCCAAGTGGAGGCACATTCCGATTCGATGTCCTTTGAAGGTTTTCGACGCGGCGAATCGCTTCGCGATTCGGGCGAGGACTGGCATGTTGTCGCGTGCCCATTTCATTTTCACTCTGCCCGTAGCGGCGAGGCTCGGATCCTTGACTATGCTCATTGTCATTGCACGTGCTCGATCGAGTTCGACCTCGAAGTGACTTATCAGATCGATCCTGGCCTCCTGAACGTTGCTCCCACTGCGGAAAGGCTTTTCTAAGGCCAGAGTGCATGTGGAATATGGGAGTTATACAGGGAGAAGGATTCCGGGCTAAGGCGAGTCAGACCGACCTCGCTGTAACTTTTCGAGATCTAATTTTGTTGCCAGGCTGGACGGAGGTTGAGCCGTCACAGGTGGAACTGTCTACCCAAGCAACTCTCCATCACTCGATCAACATACCCTTCATCTCCAGTCCGATGGATACTGTGACCGAGAGCGACATGGCTATCGCCCTTGCCAGGCTCGGCGGATTAGGAGTACTTCACAGAAACTGCACGGCGGAGGAGGAAGTGGAGATGGCACGAAAAGTGAAACGGGCGGAATCCTTGATCATAAAGGACGTTATCACGATAAGCTCCGCGGAGACCGTCAGATATGCAACTGAACTAATGCAGAAGCACAACATTTCCGGACTGCCAGTTGTTGAGGGCGAGACCCTTGTTGGGATAGTTACGGGTAGAGACGTTAGGTTCGCGGACCCTGGACTTCTCGTCAAGGATGTTATGACGAAGAAGGTAGTAACTGCCCCGGAAGACACCAATATCGAAGGGGCGAAGGAGCTTCTTCACAAGCACAGAGTCGAGAAGCTTCCTTTGACCGACAAGCAAGGAAGGCTGAAGGGATTGATCACGATCAAAGACATGTTGTTGAGAGGACGCTTTCCAAACGCTGCCCGTGACGAAAACGGCCAGCTACTCCTCGGTGCCGCAGTCTCTCCCTTCGACCTCAAGAGAGCAAAGATGCTTGACGAAATTGTTGACATACTTGTAATTGACGTCTCACACTTCCACAATGCGAACGTATTCAACTCGACCAAGAAGATGCTTGAAGAGGTCGAAGCAGATGTGATCGTTGGCAGCATCGGTACATACAAGGCTGCCGAGGATGCCCTAACGAAATTGGAAGGCATCGCAGGGTTCAGGGTAGGAATAGGCTCAGGCTCGATCTGCACGACACTGGAGTCGACGAAAGCAGGCTCTCCTACTGTTTACGCAACCGCACAGGTCGCAGACGCCGTCCAGACTTATGGATCGAAGGTTCCGATCATCTCCGATGGCGGAATAAGGGGCCCGGGCGACGCTGCTGTTGCCCTCTCTTTGGGCGCGTCTGCAGTGATGATCGGGAACCTATTCGCTAGATGCAGAGAGGCTCCTGGCACTTTGATCGCTATAGGTGGCCGATACTACAAGCAATACCGAGGAATGGGGAGTCCATCGGCCATGGCTAAGAGATTAGCAACGGATCGATATGGTGCTCCTTCAAAGGGACTGCCGGAAGGAGTCGAGGGTTGGGTTCCGTACAAAGGCGAAGTCAACGTCGTGATCCAAGAATTGACTGCCGGGTTACAGGCTTCGATGGGCTATGCTGGTGCTCGAAAGGTGCCGGAGCTATGGGAGAAGGCAAGACTGGCCGCGATATCTCAATCCGGCTCTGAAGAAGCCAGACCTCACGACATCTTACTGCCATCAGAATCCCCCGAAAGGGTCTAGGGCTGAGACACGTCAAACTCGCGAAAGAAAAAAGGTAGACTAAGACTCCTCTGGCCAGCCGGTAAGAGGAGGCAATCATGCACCAAGCACGGTCCATACGACGGGCCTTATTGTTCTGTATGCTTCGAGAAAGCAATGGGATCAGAATCTGAGTCAAAGCCAGATGCTTCCAACAAGAATTGAAATATCGCGAATAATCGCCCAGATTTTGGGATGTTATAAGTGGAGACAAGTCCTAGGTTGAAGGATGCGGTTGATTATTCGAAGGACTTTCAGATTCTGGAGAAGATGGAGTGGGCTTTTTCCAAAAGGGACGTAAACCATTTCCGAAATGTATTGGAGAGTCGACCGAGCCTATTCTTGAGAGTGCACGCGGTGTGCATGCTAGCAGATTTAAAAGACGAAGGAGCAGTGTCACCATTAGCAAAGGTCCTGCGGGAGGATGCAAGTCCTCTTGTTAGGCATGAAGCTGCTTTCGTTCTGGGCCAGCTGGGATTCAAATCGGCAGTACCAGCATTGATCGAAGCCATGGAGCAGGACGACAGCGTCCTTGTTCGGCATGAGTCGGCCGTGGCGTTGGGGTCAATTGGAGACGAGCGGGCGAGGTCAGGGCTTCAGAAAGCGGCACAGGATTTGGACGAGGACGTCCGATACTCAGCTGAGATCGCCTTGGCAGACCTAGCGTTTCTCAAGCATCTTAGATCGCGAACCCAAAAGACCTGACCTCTCGGGCCGGATATTCATACTTCCTGTTCCGGGAGACGAACGCGTGTTCAAAACACCCCCGCTTAACAAAATCTAGCCTACCAATCGCATTTGTGGCAGAACTCGTTCATTTTGAGCCCTGATTGGCAATCGGAGCTCGCTTTTTCTGGCCCCCGATGCTGTCCTCGTGAAATTCCGCTATGTTTAAATGAATAAACCCGTTTCCGCAAAATGCTTTTCCTAGCATAATGAACGATTAGAGGCAGTTCCCTTCCAAAATAGGGCGCTTTAGAAAATAAAATTGTGAAAAAAAGGGGGGCTGATTCACTTGTCTTAAGACGTGAAAGAAGACTTTCGGAGTGCCTTCACCTGTACTCCACACAGCCTCGCGACGTGAAAGGGCTTTTTGGGAATACATGCTCGCGCGAATCGAAAGAGAGATTCTAGTAAAGCAGACTCGCCAGAACCATCGAGTCCTCGAGGAACCCGTAAAGCTTCTTATTTTGTGGAACCTTGAGTCACCGGGAAAGTAAGTCGGAATTGACCGAACTAGTAATCTCTGAAACGGAGCATAAACAGCGTCTTCAAAAAATTCGCCGACAATTGAGTCAGCGTCGGCTGAAAGCACTATATCTAGTCGACCCAACAAGGATACTCTACGCGACTGGATTCAGCTACCTTCCAACTGAGCGGCCGCTGGCTGTCGTAATCCCCGAGGACGGACCTATTTTCATTATGGGCCCAGCACTGGAACACGAGCACGTACGCCAAGACGCTCGTTTGATCGATGAGGTCTATTCATATCCGGATTATCCGGGCAAAGAGCATCCAATAAAATATTTCGCAAAGGTCCTGAATACGAAGGAACTGAGAAAGGGAAGAATCGCGACCGACTCTTTCGAAGGAGCAGCAGGTGGATACGGATACCGTGGCCCTTCACTGAGCAACGTGATGCGTAATGCCAGATTCCTAGACGGCAGAGACATCATCGACAAAATGAGACTCGTCAAATCAAACTCGGAACTACGATTGTTACGCGAGAGCGCCAAATGGTCGAGGACGGCCCACGACATTCTGCTCGAGAATACATCAGCCGGCTCCTGGGATGTCATTACTGGTGTAAGGGCAAGCCTAGAAGGACTCGAAAGGATGCTGAAACGGTTGAATGGAAGTTATCGCCAACTCAAGTGGGCCCTGTCTCCTCTTGTCGTAGGCTATCGTGGGCAAGTTGGGCCAGAATCCGCGATACCTCATACAGTCTTCACCAGACGAAAGATCAGGCGTGGAGATGTATTGGTGAGTGAGGCTGGAGTTGAGATCGGCGGCTACACCAGCGAGCTCGAAAGAACGGTCATAGTTGGAAAACCAACCTCTAAGGCCGAGAAGTACTTCGCGGCGATGCTGGAGGCGCAAACCTCGGCTCTCAAGACCTTCGGACCCGGAGTAGAATGTCGGACTGTAGACCAAGCAGCAAAAGTCACAGTGCAGAAACTTGGCTTGGAAAAGCACCTCCTTCATCATACGGGCCATGGAATTGGCCTTGAAGGGCATGAGCCTCCATGGCTTGATCCAGGCGACTACACAGTCATGAAGCCTGGCATGGTGTTTTCCTGTGAGCCAGGCTTGTATGTCCCAGGTTACGCGGGATTCCGACATTCAGACACTGTGGCGATAACGAAGTCTGGAATGAGTTTCATAACGGAGTATCCGCGGAGCTTAGAGGAACTGACCATTCGCTAGTGAAGGAATGTCTCAGGCTTTGAACCATCTGAAGACGATATAGCGGACTTTGCTGCTGCCCTTCTTCTTGTCGGGGATTGCGATTATGAATTGTTTTCTAACAGTGGTCGCTAATCTTCCGGCTCGAACAACCTCGAAGGGCCCCATTAACGAATCTGGGGTTTCCACGGAGACGATGAAGGGTGCGTGGTCTATTCCGGGGCCACGCTCGTACACTGCAAAGTCGGCGCCAAACTTGATTCCGGGAGTTACTATGAACCCCTTGTCCCTTAGGTCCTTGTAAACCCTGTAGGCAAGCTCGAAGCCTCTGTAGGTTCGACGCGCGGCGGCCAGCAAGACTTGACGGCCTACACTTTTTCTGCTCTTGGAATCAACGACGATTATTCTTCCTTCTTCGAGAAGATAGAGGCCTTCCATTAGATCGAGTAGAAGCGGAACGTCGAATTCCTGTTCGGGCTTGGGTTTCGGGATTCCCACGGGTTTGCCGAAAAAGCCGGATCTGTAGATTTCAAGGCCAGCTTTGTGATCCCAGACAATCAACCTACTTCCGACAAGTTCTGCCTCGCAGTGCATCAAGCCGCGATTATTGCTCGGCAATCCCTATGAGATAACCCCGGTGACTTTTGCAGCTTTCTCGGCGGCGGGTTCAGCAATCCCGGTCTCGCCAAGAATCGTATACCGATCCGGCCGGAGCGAATGCGCGGTCATCAATGCCTTGACTACTTGGTCTTCAGATACTTTCAGTTCTTTTGATGTTGTTGGGGCTCTGATCTCTTTCAGAAACAATTTTATGGATTCCCAATTGGACCCTTGAAGATATGAACATAATATTGCGCCGACCCCTGTCCTCTCACCGTGCAAGCTAGTCTCGCCTGCGATGATGTCCAAGGCATGACTGAATAGGTGCTCGGCACCGCTGCAGGGACGAGAGCTACCTGCAATGCTCATCGCGACTCCGCAACTTATCAAAGCCTCGACAACAGTCCTCACTCCGCCTATGCGGCGCTCTACTATCTCCTTAGCGTTCTTCGTCACAAGCTCGGCACTCATCAAGGCCAGCTCAGCGGCGTAGTCACCATAGTATTCATTTTTCAACTTGTGAGCCAACTGCCAATCCTTAACAGCAGAATACTTTGCGACAACGTCTCCACAACCAGCGGCCAGCAATCTATATGGTGATCCAGCAATTGCCTCCACATCTGTAAGAATCGCGGAGGGTGCCTGCGCACGTATCGAATACGGCTTCTCTGCACCCTTTATCGACGCGTAAGGACTTGCGATCCCATCATGGCTAGCGGCTGTAGGAATGCTCAGGAAGGGGATCCCGCTCTTGGCCGAGGCTAGCTTTGCCAAGTCGATGTCCTTGCCTCCTCCGAGCCCGAGCACCAACCTCGCCTTTGTTCTCTTCACCTCCTTTACCACCGAGTCTAGACTGGCCTCCGTGGATTCTTTCACGATGACATGTTCCACTTTCGAGCCTGTCTTCGCAACGGATTTTGCCACTCTGACGCCCGCCAACGGATAGGTTACAGGTCCGGAGACTATCAGTGCTGTCCCGCGGAATCCCAAACGTTCACAGACCTCGCCTGTCCGGTCCAAAACGCCGCGGCCAACAATTACCTCTCTAGGGAGTTGCATGTAATGGAACGAATCTTGTTTCGAGCTCAATCTTGAATCTACACGATTGCCAATACGAGTAAGGCGATAGTTATAGACACCAACTCCAAGAGATAGAATAGGCTTCTCACTCGAACCCCGACACGTCTTATAGAGGACGTCAGATTCTGAAACGTCTCCTTCCCCATCACCCGAACCCTGATACTCGAGCTAGAGACGCCTAATGAGGCATCCTCCAGATCATCAATTCCCTTCTTGACAGCATCCCTTATCCTGGTTATCAACAGGGGCTTGTCGAGATGGGCGCCGACCGGATAATAACCGAGCGGAGACCTCACGAGACCCGTTACGAGATGAGTATCAGTAGTCATTACCTCGCCATCAGAAACGCCTAATTCGCTCAGTGAGGAAAGTATCATTTCTCTGAAACCAGGCTCCATGTTATTCCCATCGATAGTCAGGTAGGCCACGCGCTGGCCTTGGTTGCTCAGCACCAAAACTGACACGCCTCCAGGGCCTATTCCATCTTCAAGTCTAAAATCGTGAAGAGCATCAAAAGAAAAGCCAGCCTTGAACCCCGACTGATCATGGACTTTCAGCGATCTCAGAACATCCTTGGCAACCAGACCAAGATTTTCGGCTTGGGCAGGCGTTACTACCGTCTCGACGCTCATGCTATTGTGGGCGTCAACCACCGCGACGCCAAGACCCAACGAGTCCCCAATTTGGCGTAGGGTTTCGCCAAGTTCTCGAGGCATATCTTCCATATTCTCTGGGGATAGAGTTAGTATGATCAGAGCTGTGTGGTCGAAGACCTGCCCGCTGGTTTTTGCGGTTTCTCTTACTGCTCTCACCATTATGGACGCCGTCGCCGTAGTTGGTTTAGAGGGAAAATTGGATTCCACATGGTTCAAGAACTTAGAGACATCTTTGCGAGAAATGATGTTCGATTGATGGCCTGATATTCCATGAGGCACAAGTACAATTCCTCCCAGTCTGCTTTCGAGATGTTCCTTCAACTGTGATGGCAATCCGCCGCTTCCCAGATCACGGTATGGACCAGGATGAAAACTGGAAACTACTAGTGCTCCCTTCCGCCTCCCGTTCTTGCCAAAAAACGCAATGATGTTTGTTCTTATCTCATCATCCAATCCTAGCGTAGTCAAGTTATCCTCAAGACTCTCTGGGTCGCGATTAAGCCAGTGCAGGAGAAAGGCTCTGAAGAGCTGCAGCGGAGGTGCACCGACCTCAGCGGTTCCTTCTTGATCAATTTCCTGGACAAATCGGAGAACTCCAGCGATTGAAGCTGCCGAGACCAATGACAGTGCCATAATGGTGGCCAGCATCTGAGTCGCCCCAGAGACTATGAGCACGACTGGGACAAACAGTGGAACTACCAGGCTTGCGAAGATACGCCTCCAGATGGACCGGTCGGTTAGGGAAACGAACGAAAGAGTCCGTATTGGCAATGAGATTGCGAGGACAAAGACAATCGCTGATCCCCAACCTGTTCCGATTCCGAACGTGTGAAAGACCGCGGAGATAGGAAGAATTAGAAGTGTTGGAGACCATGACAGCGCTTCAAGGCCCATCAGACGTCTGAACGTCAACACTTTGTCTCGAAGGATGACGGTCGAGGTAACTAATTCGCCGAGAATAGTCGGCAGAGCGACCGCGACCAGGGCGTATCCAAATACTAATTGCAAGCCAAGCCCATACTCGGGCAGACTCAGAACCAACGACAAGAAGACCACGGTAACAAAGACAGATAGCAACTCGACTGTCGACGGAAACCCGATTCGTCGAATGAAGTTGAAGAGCCCGACCGTTCCCGGTCCACTTTCTGACATTCGAGTCTGGGCTCTAAGCTCGCTTAATTGAGGAAATTATTTGCTTCACGGGTCCCGTTCCTTCGTTTTCAAGCACAGTTCCGGTCACAATAACAGAAGCGCCGGACCTGGCTATCAATTCGGCTTGAGAGCCAGTACGTATGCCTCCACCAACTATTACTGGAACGTTGATTGTCGACGAAACTCTCTTGACCATTTCAGCATCCACCGGATCCCGCGCACCACTTCCAGCTTCCAGATACACGAACCTCATTCCTAGGTACTGGCCAGCCAACGCAAAGTTTGCGGCGATTTCGGGTTTCGAATATGGGACTCGTTCGACTTCGCCGATATTGCTGACGGCTGTGTTGGATGGTCCAACGACGATATAGCCGAGAGGAATGGGCTCAATTCCGAAGGCTTTCACGGCAGGTGCGCCCATAGCTTGGGCGCCGATGAGGTATCGCGGATTCGACGAGTTCAGGAGCGACATGAAGAAAATGGCATCAGCGTGCCTACTAATTCCAGATTCGTTGTTGGGAAAGAGAATTGTGGGGAGACGACAGGAGTTCTTCACCGTCTCTACCATTTTGTCCAATTGGGCGTTTGAGCGGACCGTTGAGCCGCCAATCATTATCGCGGCGGTACCGATTGACTCAAGATCTTTCAAGACTTGGGGAAGTTTGTGAAAGGGCTTTTCTGGGTCTAGAAGTGCAAGATGTACGCAGCCTCTTTCTGAGATGGCTCTTCTTATCTTGCTCTCCACAGGTCCCGTCTAGCGCTTCCTCCCGTTGAGCCTCGTCTAGCTCGTTAGAAGCTGGTAGGCTACTTTCATCGCGAGAAGTGGATGTCGTACGAGGAGTGAGATTGCCCGGGTTGGACTGTATCCGTTTGCCATGTCAACAAGATCCTGGCCCTCCAGATACTCAGTTATGATGTTTAGGTCATCATCTGAGAATTTCTCGAATGATTCGAGGGCCTTCAAGCTGTTGGATATTCTACCTCCAAAGTATGCGTCGAATCTATCTTGGTATTCTTTGAGGCGCGAGGCTGAGAAGTTGCCCTCGGCGACGGCCTTTGCGGCCACTTCACCCGCGATCTTGCCTGCCGCAATTCCAGTGTGTATTCCTGCACCGGTCAATGGTATTACTTGACCGGCGGCATCGCCGCAGAGCATCATATTATCCTGAACATATCGAGTAACTTCTCCGCTGACAGGAACCGGAGCTGCCAATGACTTCTGTATTACTGCTTCTGAAAACATTTCGGGGTGAGTGCGAACAAAGTTGTCCAACAGTTGCTTAGCATTTGAGCCTTTAACGCCTATTCCAACATTGGCCTCTCCGTGCCCTTTGGGGAAGATCCAGATGTAACCCGATGGGGCCTTGTGATGTCCTACGTATATGTGAAGCCTTGACTCATCGTGTATCTTGCAGTTCAACATGTCGTATTGTAAAGCGGCAACAACTGAGTAATTGTCTCGGTTGAAAAACCGTCTTGCAAGAAGAGATGCTACACCGTCACAGCCGACAACGATTTTGCATCGGACCGCATAGGGAACATTTCCTTTCCTTCCGGAAATCAATACCGTCTCACTATCTCTCCTGATGTCATCGACTGTGGCGCCGTATCTGATTTCTGCGCCTGAGGACTTTGCCCTTTCCGCGAGGATCGATAGGAATCGTGGCTTGTCCAGGACGAATCCAGCTCCCTTGACATCGACCTTCTTGCTCTCGTCTGGAGCATAAAGAACCGCTCCCACAATCTTTGACGAAACGAAATCATTCGTCGGCTCAATTTCCGCGTCAGTTAGAGCACTATCAAGAACCCCTTCCGCACAGACTTTGTGACCCGGATTCTCCTCTTTCTCCAATAGAATGGTTCGGCTTCCAGCACTCGCGGCTTTCCAGGCGGCCATGACTCCTGAGGGGCCGGCGCCGATGACGGCTATGTCGCAATCATCCATTTCCTTGTTGCTTCTCTTATGCTCTGACCTCTGTCCACGGGCTGACATTTCGGGCTTCTGTCTCTTTCTCCAGTCTGTTGAGGAACCATAGTGAGTAGATCGCAAGTCCAAAGACGGTCGTAACGACCTTGGTCGCGAAAACTAAGTTGATAGGATTCGTCAAAGTGGCGGGGAATTTGTTTGCTAGCGCGTCGATGCTGCAGTTGGGTCCAGTGCATGTGCTACTGAGGACTCCGGATACGTCCATGAATGCGGACCATAGCGCGAAATTGAAAAATATCTCGTAGAACGCCCCAAAAGCAACGACGGACGTGACTATGAACAAAGCCCTCCTTGTTCTAGGCGAAAGCCGGAGAAGGTGAGGCTTTTGAGACTCGAGCCCGAACGCCCAATAAAGGAATGCGAAGTACGAGAACCAAGTAATCGGCTTGGCGTAGAAGAACGGAAAAAATTTAGGGTTCGGCCACTCGGTGAGTACAAATTGTGCACCAAGGTCAATCTTGGCCCCTAGTGGAACCTGAAGGCCGTAGTATAGTATGAAAGAAGCAGCAGCGACTCCGCTTGTCCACGAAAGAACTGACCACGGACGATTAACTAAGGTGGTTCTTATCTGTAATAGACTTGCTCGGTTGGGCTTGACGATTTTCAAGCAAAGTCAACGGTCTCGGCTCTAAGAGGATCGACCTTTAGCGTTTACGGCAGGCTCTCACAAGCCAAAGAAATACTCCTATCAACAAATCGACCTTTCTGCAACAGTATTGAGACAGGTAGGGCAAAAAAAACGGGGTTTGGGAGGTTACGATTCCCTCCCGATTTCTGTAGATCTGCACTCACTGGATTACTTCGCCAGATGCGAATCTGTTCGAGACACGTGTAATCTTGACTTTCACGTGGTCACCCGGCTTAGTGTTCGGAACGAAGACAACTAGGCCTTCGACCCGTGCGATGCCTTCTCCGCGTCTGCTGATTTCTTTGATGTCGACATCATACTCTTTGCCTTCCTCGACTGGTTTGGGTCCAAACCGGTTACCGCCGCCAAAGCCGCCGCTGCTGCCTCCTCTTCTTTCGTAACTCATTTGCATTTTCCACCTCCGATTTTCGTACGTTCTATCATTTCTTGCGGTTGCTACGGGAGAAATCAGCAGTCGTCACGAAACGGCCGCCGGACGTTCTCCGGCACATCAACCTTGAAACAAGCCAACACCTAATTGCGATATAAACTTGCTGACAAGAGTCAAGACGAGACCACGTAACTTGCGTTAGGTTCCTACGTCAGCGCCTTGTCCACTGAGTGCCATTCCCTTGGTTGAGTTGCCGGACTAATAGCGGGAACGGGGAATCTTGGCAAACCAGAGGCATAGTGCCAACGGTGCTACTCTTGACAGAGGGCACTTAACAAACAACTATTCATAGTTGGAGGTAACCGTTCCCGAAACGCTCCCATGATCGGACCTGTACGAATAATTCCAGTGATGAATCTGCCGTTAATCCAGCCTGGTGACGACCTTGCCAAGATGATAGTTGACTCCTTGAATGTGGTGGGCTCTCCGATTATGAAGGGGGATGTTCTGGTGATCGGACAGAAAGCAGTGTCCAAGGCTGAAAACCGTCTTGTGAACCGCTCGAATGTGACACCCTCAAAGAGAGCCAACGGTATCGCTAGGAGAACACGAAGGAACCCAGCATTTGTCCAGCTTGTCCTCCAGGATTCCAAAAAGATTGCCAGGGCAGGACGTGACGCTCTGATCGTCACCACAAAGCAAGGTTTCACATGCCTCAACGGAGGTGTCGATAAATCGAACGTGGAAGGCCCGGAAACTTATGCACTTCTCCCTGCCGACCCTGACGGTTCGGCTCGCCGCATAAGAAAGAGACTGGCGGAATTAACGAAACAGAAGGTCGCCGTGATCATATGCGACACCAACAGCAGACCGTTCCGCCGGGGGCAGATCGAACAAGCAATTGGGGTTGCAGGCTTAAACCCACTAGTCGACTATCGAGGTGACCACGACCTGTTCGGTTACAAGCTGAAGTTCAAGAACGTAGCGGTTGTAGATGAGCTCGCCTCAGCAGCGGAATTGGTCATGGGCCAGGGTCGAGAGATGATCCCCGCAGCAGTGATTAGAGGCTTGAAGAGGATCAGATATCAGGAGAATGCTAGGAGCGCGGCCTTGACGGTATCCAGAAAAGAAGATCTCTTCAGAGGTACTTTGTAGAACGAATCGAAGAGGCTCAGCTCCGAAACCATCACGGATGCGAGACAAATTAGAGGTCGCTTACTCGCAAGCCAATTGGGCCAATTTTCGTAGCATGCGCAAAAAAGCCCAAGAAATTGTCAATGCGCTGGGCGAAATCAAGAGATCAGCGATTGTTCATGGTAGTCTTGCGCGGGGAGATGTTGACGAGCAGAGTGATATCGACATCTTGGTACAAAACGAGGTAAGCACACAACTCGTAGAGAGTAACCTCGAAGCCAACGGGTTCCATGCCTATCTCAGAGAGGTGGCTCAAGCAACACCAGTGCATTCTCCAAAGGCCCACATCTACTTGGACAATGAGCAAAGGATCGCGGTCACTATTCCCCTGATGCCGTTGAGGAGCTTAGAGGCTGAGTTTTACAGGTTCGGCGGAACGGCAGGACCAAAGGAATTGATGGATCAATCTAGGGTCCCAGGTTGTACAAAGAGACTAACCCTCATTGAACCAACTGAGCGAGGTCACACGGAATCAAGTATCATCGGGCGCGAAGCCCGGACGGCAAATCTACTCGGGATCAGTTTGAAGATCGTGGAGGAACGCATCAGGGTTTTAGAACGTAGAGACAAGGTAGGAAGGACGGGCATCTTCTTGAAAATTCTCGTGCCGGATGAAATGTCGTTCGAGGAAGCCCTAACTAGAGAGGCACGGGCGAACCCGGCACTTCGAAGAACCCTCAGGCTCAGAAACCGATGAGTTAGTGCGGAGGAAGGGTAATATGAAACAGGGCCCGGCCAGCCGAGACACCAATTCCGAGTAGGATAGCAAGAACAAAATGGCTTCGATCATTGAGACGCTAATCCCCTTAGGAATCTACCTGGGGATTTGGGCAGCGATATTTCTCATAGGAATGCTCATCAAAGCAGACAGGTTCGGTGTTATCCTCAAACCCTACTACTTCATGCTGAAGACAGCCGCATT
>VBBH01000324.1 GCA_005888695.1 Candidatus Bathyarchaeota archaeon | reverse complement strand
AGTGTCCCGACAAGACTGAGAGCGTCTTCCGGTTCCCGTTTGCCACATAGATCTCGTTTGTTACAGTGTTGACCCCGACAACCCCGGGAATGGTTCCAAATGCCAGGTTTACTGTGTCAATGACTGTCAGGGTGAATCCGTCGATGATTGAGACGGTCCCCTCCCCTGAGTTGGAGACGTAGATCTTGTTGGTCACCTGGTTAACGTCGATACCGCTCGGAAAGATGCCCACTCCTATCGTGGTCGCAAGAGTGTTGCTTGTCCCATTAATCAGTGTTACAATTCCATTGGAGGAATTGCTGTTTACAAGATAGACGAGATTGGTAATACTGTCTGAGGCTATGTTTCCCGGGTCGTTCCCTACCTGGAGAGTTTTGATTACGCTATGAGTCTTCCCATCTATAACTGATGCTGTGCCATCAAGAGAATTTGTGACATAGATTGTATTGGTCGAAGAGAGTAGAGCGATGCCAGTCGGTCTTCTTCCCACGGGTATGTTACCAACGAGAGTATTGGTCGTAGCGTTTATCCTCGAGACAGTATCGTCTCCGGAGTTTGTTACGTAGATCTCGCCGGTCGCAGGGTTCAAAGCGATTCTGCTAGGATGTGTTCCGACGGTTACGTTAGCGATGACGGCGTTTGTAACGCCGTTGATTACCGAGACATTGCTTGAATTGTAGTTTGCAATGTAGACTCTGTGAGAGGCGCTGTTAACGGCCACCCCGGCCGGACTAACACCAACGAGGATGGTGGCGATGAGGCTGTTGTTGGCACCGTTGAGAACAGAGACGGTGCTGGGAAAGGTTCCGTTGTTCCCGTAGTTGCTCACATAGATCCTGTTTAGTGAAGTGTCGACGCCGATCCCGTCCGGGTTGACCCCGACAGTTACTGTTCCGGTAAAACCCTCAGCCCTTGCAAGGTTAATTGTTCCTGGAAAGAGCGAGAGCATCGCGATCGACAGGCTAAGGAAAATGAACGGGCGAATGGCTTGCGAAGATCGCGTCATCAATTTTCGTTTCTCCAGTATTTTTTTTTGTCGCTCAAATTGTTAGCGTCGTGTCGGGAGAAGAGATGTGTGAATGTCATTTTTTTCATTCAATCGGTATTTGGGTTCAACTCTAAGACGTGTCGAAAATAGGGGTAACCGTGCTTCTCGCACGGTCTTTCGTCTTTGCTATTTTGCTTGAGTCGTGGCTTATGGGCCGGGGCAAGCAGGCGTACAGATGGCCGACAGGTCAGCAATGAAATTGGCTACGTTGGGTGTTCCCCAACCGGTCGCAAGGTCGTAGCCCGTTCCAGCTGCAAACCCGTCTACTCCGAACTGGCCGAGAGTATCGCTGTTCTCGCCCGCGGTGATGTCGTGGAATGCGCTGCTGTAGCTGCTGCTAGCTGCGAGCTGGTAGATCGCCGAGTTGAGGAAGCCAACTGGGCTCCCGTGGGACTGGTTGAGTAGTGCGACGATTGCTGCAAGAGCCGGCGAAGCAGCACTTGTTCCTCCGAAGACTCCCCAAGCACCGAGGAAACCTATCCACGATAGGAATCCACCATCAATCGAGGAGTCGAAGGAAACGTCTGGTGTTAGTCTGCCATTGCCCTTGACCGAGTTGCTGAGGATTGTAGTCCACTTGGGGGGCATGTTGGTCTGGTAGGTTGGTCTGCCATATTGGGAGCTAACTCCTCCACCAGAGGCTGTCCGTATCCCGAAGACGTTGAACTCGTTCCATGTTGCTTCTCCACCGTATCCGACGGGGACGCAGCTTGTTGGTACGCCCGGTCTTGGAGCGGTAGCGCAGCCGGTGGCTCCACCGTTTATGATGACGAGCCCGGTGTTGCAGTCTGTGTTCGCGGGGCAAGAGTTCGTGCCGCCCCTACCTGGAGGTGGGCCATACTGGCCTCCGTACGGGTTACCTTGTGTTCCACCTGCCGCTAGGTTCAGCGGATTGGTGGCGGGCCAGGATGGAGTGAGTTCAGTAGTTCCTACAGCTGACAGTGCTGAGTTCGCACCGTCGTCACCAGAGGAAGCAAGGACTGTCCAGCCGTTTCGCCTTGCAGTGTTGTAAATCTTGTCAGACTGCTGTTTGATGGAGTGGTCGATGAGGGTGCACGGGAAGTTGGAAACGACGAGAACGATGTTTGCTCCTGGCGCTAATCCATGGGACATTTGCACGTCTAGCGTTGTCTCCTCCCACCATCCAAAGGCACCGCATGCCTGGTCGATCGGGAGGCTAAGGTCGAATGCTGGGCATTGATCTGTTGATGCGCCTGACCATGTTGGCCCACATAGGACTGTAACGGTCGTTGCTGGTAGGCCGAAGGTCGTATCATACTTATTGAGATCAGCTTGAAGTGTGGGGCTTCCAAAAGCGTCGACGATGACTATGGTCTGACCGGTCCCGTCGAGACTACTTGGAACATTGTATGCAGATTTGTAGAAGTCAGGAGTGTAGCAGAGGATTGACCCTAGGCGTCCACTGGCGCAGAAGGGTAGTCCTCCGGTCGATGGATTGAACGCCTGGTCGAGTATGGTTAGGGCTGGATTGACTCGCATGTGACCAAGCGAGCTGTACGCTGCTGAGACTCCGGTTGTGAGTGTCGGTGCAGAGAATAGTGTTAGCAAAGCTATGAGCAAAATTGATGCAATTTTTTTCATGATAGTTTTCCAAACCTATGAGCGGCGTAGTTACAGATTTAGCCTTTTTGGAAGGTCTCGATAGCTTAGTCACTCGATGGGTACCTCAGGATTGTCTACTACGCCCCAAGATATCCCAAGACTTTGGAAGCGATACTCATGCCCGCGAGACCGGACCGGTTCGGTAAGCTCATTCGGGAGAGCACTGCAACTCCAAGTTCATATTCTTCCAGAATAACGAAACTCGGCGAGTACCGTAATGGCAAAAATACACATGCTAGTGCTAGGACGCCTACAGACTAACTGCTACATCCTAGAGTCAGAAAAAGAATCGATCATAATCGACGGGGGAGATGAACCGGAACGAATACTACGCTTTGTAAAAGACATCAGGGCTGCTCCAAAACTCATCGTGGCAACTCACGCACATTTCGACCATGTTCTAGGGGTCGATAGAATAAAGAGAGAGCTGCAGATCCCCTTCGCAATCCACAAGGAAGACATCGAGATTCTCGAGTCGATGCAGACGCGGGTCCGGCAGCTCATGGGCTTTAGTGTTCCTCCGCCACCCAAACCCGATCAGTTTCTCGCTGACGGACAGGAAATAGCGGTGGGGGACGATTTAGTAGAAGTGATTCATACTCCAGGACACTCTCCAGGGAGCATCAGCCTGGCAGGAGATGGATACGTGTTTACTGGAGACGCTCTATTCCACCAATCGATAGGGAGAACAGATCTACCGGGCGGAGACCCTGACACACTA
>VBBH01000323.1 GCA_005888695.1 Candidatus Bathyarchaeota archaeon | reverse complement strand
GCTTTAAGAATAGCCTCACGTCTATCTGATTCTGCGAGAGCATGGGTACGTTCTACACTGGAGACCATCCTAACCCGAAAGCTCGACAAATAATCAACACCTTATCCAAGGTTTTCAAGATCAAACCAAGCCAGTTCGCTTCTCTCAAAGTCCAGAAGCGGCAACATGATCCTTTCAAAACCCTCGTGGTCACAATCCTCTCCCAGAATTCTACCGACCGATCAGCAGGCAGAGCGTTCGAGAAACTCGAGAAGGTGATTGGCGGAATATCGCCGGAGAAACTTTCGGCTGCGCCGGTTCAGAGAATTCGCAATGCGATTGCAATAGGTGGCCTGCAATGGCACAAGGCACCAGCTCTCAGGCAACTATCGCGAACAATTCTTGAACAATACGCCGGCGACCTGGATCGAATTCTAAGCAAGCCATTCGATGAGGCACGAGAACTGTTGATGGATCTTCCCCAAGTAGGTCCGAAAACTGCAGATGTCCTGTTAGTCACTTCAGCCAGCCAGCCGACGATTCCAGTGGATACTCACGTCGATCGTGTCTCGCGGCGATTAGGACTCGCTCCATTGAAGGGTGGTTATGAAAAGGTTCGAGCAAGTATCCAGAGTCTATTTCCCCGAATAAAGTATCATCAGGTTCACTTGCTACTGATAGCGCATGGAAGAGCCTACTGTACTGCTCTGCGTCCCAAATGCCCAATATGTCCAGTGCGAAAGTATTGCCCCTACCCGCGTAAGACAAGGCCGATCTCGAGAAAGAGCAACTAGGGCTCGACCCAATAGTTTTCGACAACTCATCACTTTATTTTTCTAACCTGTTCAACCCACCTGCTACATGCAAACACAAAGTGCCGAATATGTATGCCCCCTCTGCCAAGGCCGGACTCTCGAAACCCAGCCCCAAGACCCTAGGGGCATCCGCTTACTAATCGAGTGCAATAATCCAAACTGCACATTCAGAGAGCTGATCGTCCAAGAATCATGCTGTGAATAGGACCTCCTCAAGGAATGGTCATCCGTCTCAATTGACCGGCTCAGAGGAAATGTCTAACCTAGTCCGTACCTCGACCGGACCCCCATTCAATTCTGAGCCTCGTAAGCGGTTCCATTCTGAATACTTTCACTACGATCACACTTCGAAAACTAGCCGTTTTCCACTAGAAAACGGGCACTTTTCATCGAAAATCTGATCTTTCCCTCGTGAAAACTGAACGTGGGACCGGGGGAGGGTACTAGTTTCAAACAAAAATTTCTGAGAGTGGGGAGATGAGAGTTCGAGGGACAATGAGCGAATACTTTCGGAAAACAAGGGAATACTTTCGCTCGTAAAATACAGCAAACATGCCGGAGTTTCGATCGAGAGGAAGGGATTTTCTCTAGGCAATATGAATCGTAGCGTAGAGTGTTGAGTATCTCCTCTAGACCAGACTAAACGGAATCCCAGCCCATCAGCCCAGAATTCATGACACTCTCAAAGCAGACATGCACCGTAAAGTACCTCTCAGTAGGCTTCCCGGGTTACAAGATTCATTAGTACGCTCCAGCTATCCAACCAGAATAGTACAGAGAGCTGACAAATACAATGGGAGAATTCTGTTCACGCTGTGGAAAGACCCTCAGCCTAATCGATCCTTTACTGGAACTCAAAGGGCAGCGGTTCTGCGAGGACTGCTACCCAGACGCCAAAAGAGAGCAAGTAGGATCCTCAATGACCGACAAACTAGACAAAAGAAACCGAGTCGCATTCGGCGAAGACGAGAGCAACGAGAGCATCCGAAGCTCAATCCTCAAAGGCAGACAAGGATTAGCCGCCAAGGAAGCCGAGTTCAAATGGGACAATCCATCCCTCTCACTAATCGCAAGTGCCCTACGAATCTTGACCGACCAAAACAAGATACTCATGAAACAGAACGAGCTAATCCTCCGCGAGCTAGAACGCGTCACTGTCCAACCAGTCAAGACAAAAAGCAACTAAATTGCTTCAGTAAACCTCCTACTTTCTGCCCTTTACTTTCCTGAAAATCCCCACGACAAGTCACAGGGCTTCAAGATTCAACCCCGAGTAAAGTCTCAGATGAAAAATCAAGGCTAAAAACTAGGGAATGCCACGTGGACCGATAGATGGTCCGCGTTTGGCATCCTTAGACAACATCACCGACCCAGCGGTTTGGGGAACCATAACCCAAACCATCGTCCTAACCCTCACGCTCGTAATCTTCATCCTATCCTTTCGCAGCCAGGAAAAGACGTCAAAAGAAAACGCCTACCAGAAAGTCCTAGACGACACAACCGATGCCATGAGAATGCTGGTCACCAATCCAGATTTGGCCATGATCCAAGTCGAAATGGCAAGGACGATTGCTCCAGCCTCCAGAACGGCCTCACTCTCAAAGGAGGAGATGGGCATCCGCAACTATCTCCTTCTGTTGTACGGAATCTTTGAAAGAGCCTACATGCTCTACAGTAGAAAATGGATAGACAAGGAAGCTTGGAGCCAGTGGGCCACCTGGCTCGAAACGATGATGAAACATCCCCTATTCGTCGAAGTACACAGTTCTTCGATTGGAATGTTCGACCGCCCCTTCCAAGACTATGTCAACCAACTTCTCGATAGAAAAAGCGCGAAATGATATGACAAAGGTATCATCCCTTCCGAAAAAACTCGGGCGCATCACTGAAGAAGATAGCCTGAACGCATTCTAGAAGAATTGGTCCCGGGACCCGGAGTTTCCTAACGTAAACAGCCTATGCAGAGTTGGCAAAGGCTGAATAAAGGACTATTTGTCTAAGTCTCAACAAGCGTTGGCAAACTTTGATTCAATTGTCCGAGTCACACTAGTAGTGCTGATTGCATTTGCCTCAATGGCTTTCGACGCCCAAGGTATAACGGTCGATGCTCCATTGCAAAGTCACGGGCCTGTCCTCATAGTGGGCAATGCAGGTTTCACTCCGGCAAATGGAGTAGTTTCAGGGACAGGAACCCCGTCTGACCCATATGTAATTGAAGGGTGGGATTTTGACCTAGGATCTCTAGTAGTCTGTCGACTCCCTTGTGGTGTCCTGACTGTGGAGAATACCACCGCCAATTTGGTCATTGAAGGGGTGAGGTTCACAGGTTCCGAATCAAACGCCAGGGCTGGCATTTACCTGCATAACGTAACGGATGCAAGTATACTGAACTCGTTGGTCTCGCCCAAACAAAATCTTCAGCTCGGATATCAGTTCGGCGAACCTGGATTCTTAATTTCAAACTCTTCAAGGATAATTGTCCAAGGCAACGGTCTCACTGGTGGCGGAGTGGATGTCCATGGTTCAAAGAATGTAACGATTTCCAGGAACAGTTTCTTCTCGGCGGGAGGAGTAGGTCTTGGCTCTAGCTCCCGTGTTCTAATCTACCACAACAACTTCTATGACTTTTTCCAGAGTGCACCGTTAGATACGACACTCGGAGACAACCAGTGGGACGATGGTTATCCTGCTGGCGGAAACTATTGGGGAACACCACGCCCATATTACGTGAATGCCTCACCGGGTCCGTATACGGATAATTGCAGCGGGCCGCGACAGGATATTTGTACTGGGCCCGATGGGATTTCAGACATCAGCTACTGTGCCATCTCGGCCGGCTACAATTGCACCAATGTTGATCGTTATCCTCTGATGAGGCCGTACGGTTTCGCGCCACATATCGTGCCTCCCATATGGAGTGACTTGCACCAGAGCCTGAACATAACCAGTGTAGCATCAAACAGCATCGTCGTAACGTGGCCTACTCCAAATACACCGGACGTTATCTTCAGCAACGTCACAAGTGAGGTCGTTTCTTATCGGATATACCTAGGTTCCCAAGAGCACGACATCTACGGTCCGATTCCGTGCTTTGGAAACGGTACTCTCGTCGGAACCGTCTCTAGCACCAGCAATAGATTTGTCGTGGAAGGACTCAACTCTTCCACTCATTATGTCCTCTGGGTAGAGGCTGTTGACAGTTCAGACAACGTGGCCTGTCTGTCAGGAGCGGCTACGACGGTCGCGGTTTGGCAACAATACTGGTATGTTATCGCTGGCGCAGCTATCGGAGGTGTTTTCACCTTACTCCTCCTTGGATACCAGTTGAAGCGCAAACGCGGGGGAAAACGGGCTCCAGTCTTTAAAGAGGAACTCCAACACCTGACTCGTTGAGCTATCTCAGTCAAGCTTTTGAGGGCTTACGATAATCCCGAAAGTCTGCCGCATTGAAATATCGCGAGTGGATATGGGACACAGTAGCTCTGGTCCCGGGGGCCGGACTTCCACAGGTTTATTCCTGTTTTGAACCGGCGACATTCCGGCGGCATCTTGACCCGTCTCCGGTTTCAGTTGTTAGCCTAGAAGGCTGGAACGGATGCGCCCTTTATGGCGCACACCT
>VBBH01000322.1 GCA_005888695.1 Candidatus Bathyarchaeota archaeon | reverse complement strand
AGCGTATTTGGCCAAGTGAGTTTCTCGACCTATTATGGGGGAATCTGCTATCGCGAATAAATCCGTTGTGCCCTCGATCTAATCCTCTCTCGATTCGACCGAGTAGTTCCCTGTAATCTGCGAAGTCTATTTACCGCAGACCATGGGAGTCACCTTAATGGCCGACAAGGACTTCAGTTCAGCTCTGATATATCACGAGGCCACGAAGCACTCTGAAGTCAGCATTGGAGCGTCCGCTCACTATCTCGACTGGGACAACAAACCAGCACAGTTCAAAGAGTACAAGAATCTCCCTTCCATTGCCCTTCCTCGCAATTTTCCTCTGCCTAAAGAGAACTCTATCAAGGCGATAGCAGGTGAGCGGCAGGAAACAGTCGTACAGCAGATCGACGTAGGGGTTCTTTCCGAGCTTCTCTTCTTCTCCGCCGGCCTCACACGAAAGATGAGATTTGGCAAGGAACTCCACTACATGCGGGCAGCCTCCGCGACCGGTGCATTGTATCCCATTGAAATCTACGTGATCTCCGGTCGAATTCCCGGCTTAGAGGCAGGAGTGTATCACTTCAATCCCGAGCAGTTCTCGTTGGCAAAGTTGCGAGATGGAGACTATCGGTCCGCACTCGACGACACAGGAAGCCCCGACAGCCAATCTGCACCGTTCACACTGGCGTTCACGTCACTGGCGTGGAGGAATGCATGGAAGTATGAAGCAAGATCCTACCGTCACTGGTTCTGGGACTCGGGGGTCATCGCAGCGAATCTTCTTGCCACCTCCAATTCGGCCGGCCTCGCAACCACAATTGAACTAGGCTTCATTGATTCGGAGGTCGACCGGCTTCTGGGTTTAGAGGCAAAGAAAGAGGCAACTGTAGCTTTGGCGATTGTCGGAGCTGGCCGTGCCGAAAAGGCTCCCAGATTAGATCAGCCAATTCCAAGTCTCGCCTTAGACATCAACCCACTCTCAAAGGGAGAAGTTGACTATCCGATAATTTGGGAAACTAATGAGTCCTCTGGACTAGGAAGCAGGTCGGAGATCGATTCTTGGAAGACGAGCCTAGGGCCATCCAAGCGAACGGTTCCATCAACTACGCCAGCCTTTCCATTACGAGACTCAGAAAGAGACCCGTTTCCACATTTAGACGAGGTGATTCTTCTTCGAGGGTCCACCCGAAAATTCGCCCGTGAACCCATCTCCTTCGACCGTCTCTCCACGATTATCCGTACTTCTGCGACCGACATACCTATGGACTTCCTTCCAGACAACGAGGCATTGATCGATTTCTACTTCATAGCTAACGATGTCCAAGGACTCCCCGCGGGATCCTACTTCTACAACGTTGACAAAAACTCCGTCGAGCAATTGAAGCTCCATAGAGAAGCAGGTGTTCGTGCAGGGAAGATCTACCTCTCCTCTTATGCAATGGGAATCGGGGCCTCCGGCTCGACATTCTTCGACGATGCCGTCACAGAATTCTTCTCACCACATGCTAAGGAGAAGAGCCCCATGATCGCCGTCGGAGTTGGAGTCCCAGGATACAAGGCAAGATCAGGTAGGGTTCTTCCGCAGATGACGATGAAGGCTCAAACATCATAAGGATCAATTGATTTGGCAGATTTGCCCACCGACGAATCGAAATGATACGCTGAAAAGGGGTCGTGCTCCGACAACCGTCTGGTCGTTCGATGTCTCGAATTGAGCAGTAACCTGTGTCCCCGGTGTCACAAGCCGATTCGGATACCTGAGGAAGACGTCATCGTAGTCAGGACAAAGCTTGGAAAAGGGAAGACTGAGGACAGAATGGTCCACAAGGTATGCCCATCGAGCGAGCCCGTGGCTCAAGTCGGAGGCCAACAGTACTGCACTAACTGCGGCCATGCGAAGTCGATTCATTCGCCTCGCTGTTCATACTCAAGCTTCGACTACCGCTGCGACTGCAAGGAATTCCGCGGGTAAAAGCGCGAAAAACTCCCTGGACGCAGATGGCACCGTCAGCGTGGGTGAATTTTTTCACTCAAAAAACATAGTTAGTGGAAGATGGCTTCGGAACTCTGGAAATAGGCGAGATAGTCTTGACCGTCCGAGAGTCTATTTTGGGAGCGCTCATAGCCGTGCATGAGCTTGTGAACAGTTTCGCGATCGATGCCTCTGCTTCTAGCTCAGGAGCCATATCAGCGAGACTTGCGTTAGTCATATCGAACATGTTCTTGAATCTGCATTATCTGCTTGTAAACATGAGTCATCTCAGACCAAGCTATCCTTATGTTGCCCACTTGGTTACTCTAGGTTGGGTAGGAAGGACAGTTGCTCCGCGGACCATCGAACTGTCCGATTTGCGGCCACGATTTCAGATCGGACGTTTCGGAGGGCGCAAGGTTGGTTGGCACGTCTCCTGCCGGCATGTTCATGGCCTCGCACCTTCAAGAAAGCCATCCTGACTATCTGGCTTGGAAGAAGGGGAAATTTAGACCATCCCTCGCCGCGGGAGTGGCACTTGGATTGACCCTCGACTTCCTACTAGCCTTTGTGCTCTACAACTATGGTGTACATCTCCCGCGAGATCGTGCAGGCGGATGGCCTTTTCTCGTCGTCCTCTTCGCCGCACTTCCGGTTCCGCATCTATTGCTTAACCGCAGGGGCTACCGGAGGTTCAGACGCGAGTGGAATGAACGGGGCGGTTTTCCCGCTCCAAATCTGCCCCTCGAAGACAGATGAAGTGAGAGTGTAGTGAGTCATGACCTTGAGATCGTTGTGAACACTAAGCCGGAATATTTCATCCTTGAAATTTTCTTGCCCTCGCTTGGAACCGGCTTGAGAAGAGAAAGCCAATGGAGTTCACATCCTAAACGCTATGCCGTAAGCGATTTTTGTTTGGTAGAGAGTATCTCGTTAATCACGTTGAAAAGCGATATCATTTCACCTGTTTTGTTTGACTAGCCCCATACCAAGATGATCCTCTCTTTTCCACAAGCTCTCAACGGAATCGACGTCGAAGAACTTCTTCACATGGTTCACGTAGTCTTTCATTACGATCTCTAATGTTCTTTCTGACCCTTTCATGAAATCTTTCCGTTTTCGAGGCTTGTTTAGGTTCTTTGACAATTCGATCTCTCGGGCTTTATACTCGTAATTTGTCTCTTTTTTTCTAGGGAGCAAGATAGATGGAACCCCGGTCAAATATAGTTCCATTCCGGGCTTTCCAGATCCATGCCTCCTGTAATACTGGCTCTCAACCGTAAGGTGGAGGTCCTTCCTTGGTTCCAGCTTTGTCTTTCCAAGTGCAGAGATCAGGATCTTGTTTGCGTCCTTGTGATGCGAGACGTAATCCCGCGCGGCGGCGATAGCGTTGTCTAGGTCGTTGAGAGATTTGTCCTTTCTATCTTTGTAAACCGAGTAGTAATCGATTTCAATCGCCAAAATGTTTTCCAATAATGTCTCTTTTAGAAATCGGGAGAATTTTTCCAGAAATTCTTCAAGCGAATATTTCTCGACCTGTTTCGAGAGTATGCCGAATCTGGAAGAGAACCATTGGGCTAAGCCCTCGTGAGGCTGTTCGACTTGGTTTCCCTTGAGATGGAAGGCTAGTCTGCCCGTCAACGCGAAGGGATCGATCGGCTCGTACTGTTTTGGTTTAACGTATCTCCGGTTTCTAGGCACCTTCCTTCGATGGCCCCCGCCACTCGTATAGACGCCGGAGGTCACGCCCCCTGAGAATCCAACTCCTCCGGCACAGTGTGCTCCAGGCGCGCTGCAATCTGTCATTTCAGAGAACCGGGACTGCTCAGTTTCTTTGTATAGTCTTGTCAGATTGTCGTCTATTCAATCTTAGCATTCATCTTGAC
>VBBH01000321.1 GCA_005888695.1 Candidatus Bathyarchaeota archaeon | reverse complement strand
GGATATTGTGAGAAGGGCAAAGCAGCTCGGATTCTCAGACCGCAAGATCTCTGAAGCGACAAACCGGTCAGAAGAGAATATCAGGAAATACAGGCTTGCGAATGGAATAGTGCCTTGTGCAAAACAGATCGACACGCTTGCCGCAGAATGGCCAGCCAAAACGAACTATCTCTATCTGACCTACGGAGGCACCGAGGACGATATCCAGTACCCAGGCCAGAACAGTCTCATCGTCTTAGGAAGTGGATGTTATCGCATCGGATCGAGCGTAGAATTCGACTGGTGCTGTGTCAACATGGGCGTCGCGCTGCGAAAAGAGGGGCGGGAAGTGATCATGATCAATTGCAACCCAGAAACCGTCTCAACAGACTTTGACATACTCGACAAACTATACTTCGAAGAATTGACTTTCGAACGTGTGCTGGACATTATTGAGAAGGAACAGCCTGACGGTGTCGTTGTCAGTGTAGGTGGGCAGATTCCAAACAGCCTGGCGAAAAGACTGGCGCCTTACGCAAGTATTCTCGGCAGCTCGCCGAACAGCATAGATAGTGCCGAAGACCGGTCGAAGTTCAGCCGGCTACTCGACCGTCTTCGGATCGAGCAGCCTCGGTGGAGTCGTCTCGAGACGCTTGGTCAGGCGGAGAAGTTTTCGGAGAGCATAGGGTATCCGGTCCTCATTCGTCCATCCTATGTCCTGTCTGGCTCTGCGATGAATGTTGCTTACGACAAGAGTCAGCTTGTTGGGTATATTCGTCAGGCTGCGAAGATATCGAAGAAGCATCCGGTTGTGATATCAAAGTTCTTTGCGGGAGCGCGCGAGGTCGAGGTTGACGCGGTAGGCGACGGGACCTCAGTCTTCATCGGCTCCATAATAGAACATGTGGAGAATGCTGGAGTTCACAGTGGGGACGCCACTATGAGCATTCCCACCCTAACAATAAGCGAGCATGTGAAGGATCGGATCAGAGACTATTCCAGGAGGATCGCACGAAGTCTCAGGATAAGAGGCCCGTTCAATATTCAATTCTTGGTCAAGAACCAACATGTGCTCGTTATCGAGTGCAACCTGCGCGCCTCGCGCAGCATGCCGTTCGTCTCCAAGACAATAGGTGTCAACCTGATGGAGCTAGCGGCGCGAGCAATGCTTGGTCAGAAAGTGGAGGATACAGAAGGGACACCAGGTTCCTGGTGCGTGAAGGCCCCGCAATTCTCGTTCATGAGAATTGACAAAGCCGATCCTGTGCTAGGTGTAGAAATGGTATCGACTGGTGAGGTGGCATGTTTCGGGACGAGCTTCGACGACGCCTTCGTGAAAGCATACATTGCCAGCAACTACTATTTGCCACAACCAGGCGATGGGGTTCTAGTTACGATGGCGAAGACTCGGAAAGAGATTCTCCCGTACGCAAGAATGCTTGCAGACAATGGCTACCGACTCTTCGCAACACGTCACACGGGAGAAGAGTTCAGTGAGAACGGGATAGAAAGCAGGACGCTCTACAAAGTCAGTGAGCGTAAGAAGCCGAACATCATCGACAGTATCATCAACAAGGATGTCAAACTCGTAATCAACATACCCACGAGCAACGGAGACATTACATCTCAGAAGATCCTGAGGGACGAGTACATGATCAGGAGAAAAGCGACCGAGTACGGTATTCCCGTAATAACGAATATTGAACTTGCAAAAACGATCATCGAGTCGTTGACAAGACGGAATGGGTCAAGGGAAAGGGCAGCATCAGGGGTTTTAGCCAGTCAGCAGAGTTCTGTTGCAAACTCAGGGCCAAAGAACATCGAGAAGATAACAATCCCCGCTACAGCCTGACTCCCTGTAGTCTACTAGTTCTGACTAACGATGCTGAGAATTACCGAGGAACAAGTTGAAGGATCTCTCGATATTTCCACGTCCATTGACTTAGCCAGAGACGCGTACAGGCTGCAGGCTACAAACAAGATTCTGAATCCAAGCCGAGCCCTGCTGAATGTGCCCGGAGGAGCCTCGCTCTATTGTATGCCCGCCCATGTACTCGGAAGCAACGCTATTGCAGTCAAGATCGCGAGAGTCGCGCCCGACAATGCTGTCTCGTCCCTACCGTCCACACTGGCAACATTATACCTGTATGATTCGAAGACCGGAGAATGTGTTGCCGAGATAGATGCAGAGGCCTGAAGCCCACATACCCGCCCTCATGCACGTCAGAGAACTTACCAGGATACTCGTGTACTCGAGAAATACTAAGAAGCTAGCAGAATTCGCAAGCAATGCTTCGAAAAAGTATCACGTAACCGTGATCGCTGCAAAGTCATCACTCCAAGTTCTAGAATCCTCTGACGTGCTTGTGCTGGCGACTAGTTCATCGTTGCCTTTGTTCGACGGTCGACTCGTCAAACCAGGCAACCATGTGAATGCAGTAGGTGCAGCTCTTCCTACCACTCGAGAAGTCGACTCTTATCTCGTTCAACACTCTATTCTGTTCGTAGACTCCAGGGACCAAGCACGCTCTACCTATGGAGACATATTGATCCCGATAAAGGAAGGCGTGATTGAGGCATCCCACATACGCGGAGAACTAGGTGACCTGTTGATACGACCTAGACTGTTCTCCAGGAGGAAGGACGACATTAGCCTCTTTAAGTCAGGGGGAGTAGCGGCATTAGACGCCGTTTTCGCAGAGCACCTAGCCAAGTTATCGAAGAACTAATATTCATCCGTGTATTATGTACGTACGAAATCGGAGGGTTGTTGAAAGTGCGAACTGTTTTCTTGGACGCGCCTGTTAGGACCCTCCATTCGATCGAATAGGAACGAGCCTATTCTAGGACTCGGGTCTTGCAAAGTCTTGACTAGAGATTCGGCTGGAAAGTAGGCGTATTTTTCATCCCTACCCAGAATGGAATTGTCAGATCGAGAGTTAGCCTCGACACGGAGCTTTTGGAAACGACGTCAGCTTCGAGACGACAGAAGAATTCGATGAACTATCCCGGTTACACTGGAAGCCTAAGGCCAGACCCCTACGATTATATCATCACCCAACAGTCCCCACTATTGGTTGGACGTTCTTGCGATTCATTTTAGCAAGTTGGGGTAATTGGTATCCTCAATGGGAACGTATTGTGACGTCGGTCGCAGAAGCTGAAGACTTGGGATTCTGGGGTTTCGTCATGCCGGACCATTACATGTGGGGGAGAATGGGTGGAGATGCAACGTTGGAAACATGGACGGCCCTGGCCTTTCTCGCTGCGAGGACGAAGAAGATTAAGCTCGGTACACTCGTGACCCCCATTCCATTTCGTCCGCCCGGAATACTGGCTAAGACCATCTCGACTCTGGACATCATCTCGAATGGTCGAACAAGGCTAGGCGTCGGAGCTGGCTGGTCGCCGACAGAATTCGAAGGCTACAGCGTATGGGACCCTCCCAAGATTCGAGTGGAGAAGACCGAAGAAGGATTGCAACTCATTCTGAAGCTTTGGCATGAACCCAAAGTGGACTTCAACGGCAAATACTATCACGCGAAAGGAGCAGTCCTCGAACCTAAGACAGTCCAGAAACCCCATCCCCCACTGTTGTTCGGTGGGACGGGAACAAGAATGCTGAGAATGGCAGGGAAATATGGCGACATATGCATGATATCACCGTTCGGGGAACGCGATCCTGAGGAAGCAAAAAAGATCGTTTTGGACGAGGCGAGGCGCCATAATCGAGCGACCAAGGTCTCGTTCGCAGGCATTGCACCTCTCCCGCAGCAGAACCCCAAGTATGACAGAGAATGTATGAGGACGCTGTTGAGAAAGCTGTCAGACTTGGTTGTGAGTATTTTGTCGCGCCGTTTCCTGAGGGAAGCTATCTAGAGTCGATGCGAAGTTTTGCAAAAGCTGTGGTGCCTGAACACTGAGGCTATCCCTTCCCCGTCTGGTTGTCACAGGACCCGTACAGCCAGGCGGCAGCTGGGACAGTACTGGTAGAGAAGCTCCACCTCTCGATAGACATGCTTGTTCACCGGGTAGTGATCAAACGGGACAAGAATGTGAATCAGTTGCTTCTGACAGAAT
>VBBH01000320.1 GCA_005888695.1 Candidatus Bathyarchaeota archaeon | reverse complement strand
CGACAATCATCTCTAGTTGTTCTGCGGCCTTGACGACGAGGTCGCGATTTATGGAGATGGGCCTTGGCTCCATCGTGACCGCGACGTTGAGTAGTCTTTGGACGAGAAGGTTGAGGGCGTCTTGCTTGCCCTCCATGTCGGAAAGGAGCCTAAAGGCATCGATTTCGACTTGGAATCCAGCTTCCAGTATGGTGGTAACTGCCCTTTTCATTTGGTCCGACATGTCGGGGAGATGCCTCTGCCCCCTACAAAGGGGCGAAACACAGGCTTCCCTAACGGTGGATGGTATGGGAATTTATGCCGTTTCCTTGCGAGGTCACAGGGTCATACACGGTATGAGGTCCCTATCTCGTCAGGGTTAGGTCAGATATGTCCACGGATATTTCGCTCATCCTGTTCATGGCAATTAGGACGGCAACGAGGTGATTGACCAGTGGTCTGGGGGCTTTGGTTATTGTCGACTCCGCTTGTGAGAGGAGCTTTTTTGACTCCTCGAACCTCTTTGTAGTCGAAGATACCAGCTTCATATCCCTAGAAAGGACGGCACCTACTGCATCACGGTACATCATATTGATCAGTGCGCCAGCCTTCTCCAAGAGAATCTGGTGTCCCTTCGGGATCAGAGTCTCTTTCTGGACATTTCGTGCAACAGTTACGGAGTAGTCTGCGAAGGTTTCGATATAGCTAGCGAGTAGCCGATAGTCTAAGCAGTCAACCGACGTTACTTTGATCTTTTCGAGTAGATAGGTGTCTGAGATGGCCGCTCTGACCAGTCTAACCATCAGGAAGTACCATCTGTCGACTTCTTCGTCTCTTTCCGTAACATTCTTCGCAAGCTCTAGGTCGCTGTCTACAAATGCTCTCGTGGCATCTAGTTGCATGGGCATCGAGAGCATTTCGAGCCTGCGTAGAATCTTCTCGGGTATTAGTAGCGACGGTTCAATTAAGCATTGGATGACCATTCTCCTCGAGTCCTCTTCTAGCACTTCGAGCCCGACGAGTCTCTTTGTCGTTCGCCTAGCCTCGTCACGTAACTCCGGTGTTATCGTGTCCTTCGCTTGTATGCGGATAATGTCGTAACCCAGGAGGTAGCGCTCGATTATTTCTCGTCTGACTAGGGGGGATGCCTCGATCATGGTCTCCAATGGTTGCCTCTCCTCGTCGATCTTTGGCGACAATAATAGCCGCCCGTCCTGTCTCTCTTCGTATGAGATTACAGACCCCGCTCCCAATCCTGCCCTTTTTGCCCAGGCTTTGGGTATGGTTACCAGGTAGGTGCCGTCAGGTGTACGTTGTAGCTTCCTAAGCTCCATCTTTTACTCTGCGACTCTAGATTAACTCAACTGAGAATTTAGGGTTTCTATGCAGTCTACTATGAATTGTCTGTTAGCTCTAGAGGAGCAACTTTGGGAACAGTTCCGCCGTTCAGGTGCTGGAAGGCGAGGCCTACAACCTGGTCGACATTCTCTCCCTTCAGCGCGCTCGCGTCCACGATAGGGGTCCCGCCGAAGACCCGTCCGACAAGTTTTCTCGCCTCATCCAATTGGATAGGATTTGTGAGGTCTATCTTATTCGCGCAAATGATCACTGGGGTGTCCGCGGCAATCTTTCGTAGTGTCTGATATGATGCGGTTAGTTTCCGGAATATCGTTTCAAGGTCCTCCGAGATGTCGACGAAGAGAAGGATGAGGTCTGAGTTGGTAATTTCACCTAGTGTAGTGTTGAATGCTTTCATGATTACTGGGTGCATGTCCTCGATGAATCCTATGCTGTCGACAAGTATGAAGTCGAAGGGACCTGCCTTTCCACCGTTATACTGTACCTTTCTTGCGAATGTTGAGAGGGTCGTGAACGGGCCGAGCCCAGTGTCCTTGGTTTCAGATACGAGCCTGTTGAAGAATGTCGTTTTGCCGCTCTGCGTGTATCCAGCCAATGCCACTATTGGGAATCCACGTTCTCTTCGATGCTCGCGAAGGGTTTGTTTCTTCGCGTAGACGTCTTTCAGTTCCTGTTCAAGGCGAGAGATCCGCTTTCGAGCTTCGCGTTCGTATTCGTGATACGGATATTGGCCGGGACCCGACCAGCCCACTTGTTCGCCTGTGAACCCTTTCATCCGTAGGAACTCCTTTCCCCAGGAAAACGTGTATCGCATCTTTGCGAGACGTATCTGCAGCTTCGCTTCCTTCGTCATGGCCCTTTTCTCGAAGACCTCAAGGATCAGGAGATTGCGATCAATTACTTTGATGTCCGTTCCACCTAGGAACCTCGTTACCTCAAAAATCCTAGCTCCAGATAGGGTATTAGCGAAAATTACGGACGCGATATTCTTCTCTTTGACTATCTGTTTGACATCTTCCAATTTTCCCGGGCCGAGAATGTAGGAATGATGGATACTCTTCCGTTTCTGGACAATGGTATCGATCACTTGGTACCCTATGTTTTCCGCCATGCTGCGGCATTCTTCGGCCCTTGAAGGGACAGTTGGGATCTTGGATTCTACAACGAGGGCTCGCATGGACATTGAACCATGCCCCCTTTTGATAGAGGTGGATGAATGCCGGTTATTTAGACCGCTCGTACCTTCCCGGTAGGGTCTTATTGGACCCTTATTTCTACGCCAACCGTTCTTTTGATCAGATCGGCGAGAAGATCAACTTGTGGGCGTCCTCCGCCTCCTTTCCTTGTTGGGACGGAAACAACCAATGGAAGCTCGATCTCTTTCTTGCCTTTTCCCATGTGGTCTTTGATCCAGTCGAAAACGGGATCCGTAACTATCACCAGTGATACAGTGTGTTTGTTCTTGATGTCTTCAAAAGTCTTGACGGCCTCGTCGGCGGAGCTGACTATCCAGCTGTTTTCTATTCCGCCTAGTCTGAAGAATGTTGCTGTTTCGTTGTCGGCCATTATACCGATCTTTCCCAGAGCTCGTACACCTGTTTTACTTGAATATCCAGCCGGTTTCTTTTGACCAGAACAAAAGATCTAGATCGGCCATGGGGATATCTATCTCTTTAGAGAAATGTCTCAACCTCTCTTCGATATCAAGGTATTTCTTCTTGGTAAGAGACGCAGGTATCTCTTCAACAATCCCGAGTTTTTTGATGTTTCGGAGGATGTGTCGGTCTAGTATCGCAAATTCTTCGCCGTGTCCGATGTTCCGGAGAAAGTGGCTTGCTTCCTTGTAGCCTAGGCCTTTCACGTTCTCGACGAACCATTCTCTTAGTTCGAACGGATTGTAGAATGATCTGATATGCTCCTTCAAGTGGAGGCCGTCCTTTGTGAATTGGTTTCTGGCCTGGACGATGTATTTGGCCTTGTTCTCGTAGAATCTGACCTCATGAAGATATTCTCCTATCTCGGCTGGGCTTGCTTTGGCCAGGAGATGTTTTTCTT
>VBBH01000030.1 GCA_005888695.1 Candidatus Bathyarchaeota archaeon | reverse complement strand
GATGAGGAGTATTTGATGATAAAGCTGGCAAAATAGCAGATTCTAGGTTGAACTTAGCGAGTTATTCTGAAGTTTCTGAATTCGCCCTGATACTCCGACCATTGAACCTCCACATTCTTCACTCTCGCCAGAGGAGGTCCTGTATGAGTGAACTTGATCAACTCAACTATCTTCTCCTTCTCCCCCTCCGCCAATATCTCAACTCCTCCATCAGGTCGATTCCTAGTCCAGCCTGTCAAGCCAAGTCTACGCGCCACGTCTACGATCTCTCTCCTGAAGAAGACGCCTTGGACCATGCCGCTGATGATTATGCTGGCTCGGGCGTCCAACGGATGGTCAGCTCTCCTGGAGAGCGGTTCAAGACGGCGGCCCGTTATAGAACTTGTCAGTTGCTCATTACAACTAGACCGCTGGCGCTGGGGCGTGAGCCAGTTGTCCAATCGGTGGAGTTGGCTGAGGTTTCGGAGGCGGAGGCTGACGGGAGACTTCTACAAGTTCACGAACCAGCGACTCAGTCTTCAATCCATGAATGGCAGCGAAGGCCCCTAAGCTCATGTAAATGTCCCCGGCCTCGTCTACGTCCAGGTTCAGCCCATGTTTGAACAAGGTTTCTCGAGTCCATGGGAAGACAACTATCAGGTCGCCGATTATGGTCTCTCCCTCGATATGGTCGACAGCCACCTTGAACCCAGTTCCTTCTCTTCGAATAGCCTCCTTCACCTGAGATGCAGGCTGGATCAGTAGCTTAGGAGGAAGTGGCACACTTTTGGCAGGGAGAACCGGTTTTGGAGCCTGCTTCTTAACCTCGGAATAACTCTTCGCCATCTTCTTGAGAGTCTTCTTCCCGGCGGGTTTCTTCTCAGCCTTTTTCGTTTTCTTGTATAATACCATATGATCGACCCTCGAGTTCGACTCGATTGACGTATATAGTGTGCTCCGGGCTTTTCAAGGCTTCTGCTTGCTACCGGATGGTGCCGGGATGCGCTGTAGAGGAGGTGCTTCCCTATCCGTTTCGTGGCATCCCACCTACGATATTGGACTCTCCAGCCTTATCACATGCCATACCTGCCAGCATCGCATCTGAAGGATGTTCGATAGACTTCGTGCCTAATTGGTAGGGTACATGGAAGTAACAGTAACGTTACGATCGGGTGAACATATTGTGAAAACCGTCGACTATTCTGTCAGCTTCTCGGCGGCTATCTCCAACATAAATAGAAAGTCTTCACATCCCGGAACCGTGCAGGCCAAAATCTGTGAACCGGAACCATCAATGACGACCGAAGATTCACGGGCCACTAGGGGCATCAGGGAGGATGGTTAACGACTACCTCAGCATTGGGTTGGAGTAGTATGTCTTATCGTTGAGAAATTCAACATATCCCCATCCAAAAGCTCACACCTGTCACATAGTCGGAGTCACTCCCTCATCCCATCGCGAGAGGTTCGTACGACGAACGCCTAGCTTGTAGCTGATCCATTCCTTGAATATTTTACAGTCAGAGGTGACCGAAGCTACTACCACTAATGAACCACCACCGAAGAGTTGACCGTACCGCAAATTTCAATCTATTTGTATCAAAAGCAACTTTAATATTCAAGCTCCCCGCGGGGGGCGGGCATGCATAAATTTGAGTCCTGCTTCGTAAGCGTGCTCTTAGCTTCGAACTTTCTAGTCTCTTTTTCTCTTGGATATGCCACCGGCACTCTTTCACAATCGTTACCCCCTCCTTACCCGACTAACCCGTTTTTCATCAATAGCTTTGGTTTCACAACTATGCGAGAATATGTTACTAATCGTAATTCTTACGCGAGCAAGGTTCCAATCAACGGTTGTATGGATATGATCGCAACTGTTTACTGCCCGTCTGGTCAGGCTTTGTACACGGCAAATGGTGGCACTCTTTACGTTCCAATGGGAGCAGTAGCGGACTCCTCTTCGACTGGGAACTGTGACATATTCAGTTGCAGCTGGTATACGGTCACTATCAGGAACCCTTCATTGAACGATCAATGCATCCCAAAGACCGACGGCTTTACGCCACCGTCTGGACCTTGTCAGGATAGTAGGGGGTTTGACTTGAGCGGCGTTGTGACAGGTTCAAACAACGGGTATCTCTTGACATCTTCCACGCCTGCTGGCGACCCTACTTGTACCAATTACAATGGCGGTAGCGCAGACAAAAGCAATGTAGCCCAATCTTCTTGTTGGGCAGCAGACTATGCCCTTGTCGAGTCTCTAGCTGCGCCCTGTCAGCGTGGAGTGACTGCGTGTATCGCCAGTCAGATGACTAGTCCAGTGAAAACTACACAAGTTAGAAACCCAATCCTAGGATACGACACGACAGTTAACGGGATTTTCTACCCTGCTGGTACTATTATTCCCGGCAATTTCACCCAGAGTACCGTTCAAACCGTAACCACAACGTGGTATGTTTATCGATTGATCACTTCGCTTCAGCTTCAAATCATTCCCCCACAACCAAAAATAACAGTTGCAAGCACTTTCGATTGGGCTTCGTGGAACTGCGCATTCATATGTCCAGACCCCAACGTGAACACTCGCAACAGCATGAAGACATGGGTTAGCAACATGAATTCAGCAGATCTTCTCACTGGCACAAGAATTGCCTTTGGCTTGTATGTGCCTGCCGTCGCGGGTTTCCCTTGCAGTGCCGCTGACATCTCGAACGGACAATGTTGGTATGGTATAGTTGGAATGTGGTTGGGTGGTCAGGGCGTGCAGACTTCTGGTTGTACCGGTGTGAACGCTTGTGCCTTCGTGCAAGGCCCTCACACACAACTCGCGTTATTCAAGGACCCAACAGAGACTCAGCCAGGAACCATCCCGGCCTTTTACACTTGGTCGTCGTTATCCACAATGACCAACCAGTCCATCGCAGAAATTACTCAGGACAACGTGTACAGTCAGATTTATTCCTACATTGACACTCAGAGCCTAGGGCCGCAATACACTTACGCGGGAGACTCGCTTTGCGATAAGGCTCTGCCCACTTTCAATACTTGCATAATCACACCAACTCCGGTAGTCGTGAACATTCCAATAATCTACGACGTTTTAGGAAGCAAACAATACTCCACCTGGTTGACTCAATACCCCAGTCTGCCACCGAACGGTGGCACAACTAGCGGTGCCTTCAACGGCCATGTTTACGACTCAACGAACGGGCGGCCCATAGCTGGGGCTTGTATCGGACTTAATGGCCCCTGTACCGGTGCTTCAGCACAGCAACAAACCCAAACGGATTCCAAAGGATTTTGGCAACTAAGGAACATGCCCATTGGAACTTATGCGGTTTATGCCAACGTCCCCGGATACAATTCAGGCCTGCAAACAAATCAGCAAGTCGTAGTAGGCGGTACCACCGCAGTGGACTTTCAATTGTCTCCACTCCCAACTTGTGAAGGTGCTGGTGTTGCAGCGGTCGCTAATCCCATACCCTATCAGCCTCCAGTCTTCAGTGGGTTCTGTATTCCGAGCTGGGCCATAATTACCACGGCAGCAGTGATCGTTTCCACTGTTCTCGCAATTTATGGAGGACCAGTTTTGTCGCAACGTATGAAGTCAGGGCAACGCAAACGAAACGCGGCCGTGAGACGATATCATGCAACGAAACGATTGTCTTCGCGAACCAGGAGTGCTGCCTTAATGTCTAATGAACGGGCTCCCGCAGCTATTCGTGCTCCGGCTTAACCGACCAAGCTATCGGCAGTCCCTGAGTAAGCTGTTCAACTTGTTTGACGGCTTTCTGCCTCAATTCTGCCGTGATGTTCTCGAACACAGGGCTAGAATACTCCTCGATCCGGCCTTCGTCAGATAGCCGTGCGATCTCAGGGTCCAGAGGTACTCCGCCAAGATAGGGAATATCCAATTGCGTTGCCAGCTTTGATCCGTTTGACTGGCCAAAGATTTCGATCTTCTCTCCACAACCCGGGCATTGGAAGTAACTCATGTTCTCCACCAAACCCATGATAGGCGCCTCCATTTTCTTGGCCATGTTCACCGCCTTCGCGACTATCATAGCCGCAAGATCCTGAGGCGAAGAGACCACAATCACTCCGTCCACCGGAAGCGACTGGAAGATCGTCAAAGGGGCATCGCTCGTATTGTGGACGATTATGCCGTCCGAAATGAAGTTGTGATTGTCCTCAACCGTCAGGTCATAAACTTGGCTCTTGCCGGCGTGAGTAATCTTAGAGACCCGTTCGAACCCCAAGTAGTCATTTACTAGTGCTTTGCCCACGGCCTGTCTTCCCACTCCTCTGATCAGACCCGCGCCGATCCTGTTGGACCGACTTTCCGAGTTTGCTTCGAAGCCCCAGAATGTTTTCGTGTAGGTATGCCTAGAAGGTGTAATTAACGTACGCGTGCGCGAATTGAGATTGGAGACTCTTAGCCCTACTGAAAGGGCTAGAATTCGCATTCCTTCCACTAGCTCACAATTGGGGGATTCAAAACACATCCAGCCTGGCCTCCTGATCAACAGTTTCATTTTTCTGCGGTGCCCGTCAGCGTCGCAGTATCCCTCTATGAAGGCTAGGATTTGAGACTCCGGCAGGTGGAACACCCATTCGGGAACTCTCTTGACAAGGGCGGATTTGTTCAGGCCTAGCTCACGAAAGAACAAAGCCAACCGTCGTGACACGACACCGAATTCGCTGTCACCTTGGTAGACCTTGGCACCTAGGAACACTTTCTCGAGGAGATGAACGTATTTCTCCCTGTGCTTTCCGTTTCTTGGTTCGGCGAACATCACTTGGTGAATATTCATCCGAGGGTCGAACCGGACATATCCGTCTCCCATGAAGTACCCGATAATTCGGCAGAAGTCGTCGCTGCTGATGGCGGGTAGATCAAGATGTTTCAAGCCCTGATAGTCTATGTCTGGAAGTTTGTATGGTCCTTTTTCGTACCTAGGGATCTTCTTTGCTACAGCGATTATATCTCGCGGTCTTAGTTCGGTCAGCCTCTTCCATTGGAGCGAATATCGGTAGGCCCTCTTGCCGCTTGGCCTTGCCTTGTCCAGTGCAAGAATAGGATGGTTGAACGTAGCCCTTATCGTCCGATTCTTCGTCTTCAGCTCGAATACCTCCGCTTCACCTTGGGGGACGACTTCTGAGACTCGCCTTCGAGAGACCGTGGCACTTAGAGAGTTAGCGTACCTTCCTGACGGTCCGATCGAAGCCTCTACTGAATACACATAGTCGCCCGGCTTGAGTAACTCTATCGGGACGGGATGGGGATTTGCGAAGACTTGCGTGCCCGACGCGACACATCCGGGTGGCAGATCGACGAGAAGATAATGAATGTCTCCCCAGTCGACATCCCAGTACAATTGTCTGATCACGCTGTTGACTATCGGGCCGCGCCAGATGACGGGCATTGTTGGATCGTCGAGGACAAGATTGATCGACATGACTTTGATTCCGGTCTTCGATTTGGCGGGAACGATCAATCCGTTCTGCGCCTTGTACGGCTTCCCACTTAATCCGAAGACCTTCGCTATACTTGGCCCGGTTAGATCAGCATCTAACACGCCTACCTCGTAGCCTTGCCTTCTAAGCTCGGTGGCGAGCATGCTTGTTACGAATGATTTTCCAACTCCACCTTTTCCTGAAACTATTGCTATGATGTTTCGGATGCCACGTTTCCCCAACTTGTTGATTCCGGGACCAGCTGTGGACGTGTTCTGTCCGGATTGAGTCTGAGAGTTGGTTGCTCTTGCTTGAAGTTTCACTCTGAGCTCTTCAAGCTCTTTCTTAGACATCGCCGTTGTTTCAACATTGACAGACTTTACACCGTCGAGCTTTCCAACGGCCTTTTCCACATCAGCCTGCAGAGTCTTCGCCATAGGGCAATGCTGCACTGTCAGGGCAATTTTTACCTGTACTATCCCGTCTTCATTGATGCCAATGTCCCTGACCATGTTCAAGTCTACAATGCTGATCCCTATCTCGGGATCCAGCACTCCTCTTAGCTGCTCTAGTATGGCGGCTTTGTCAAGCATCTGTTGGTCAGTCTCTACAATGCACTAGAGTTCCGGTACTCGGTATTTACACCCTCTTTCTGTATGCAACTTCGGAGCCAATCCATAAGTAGCCATTTTCCAATCCCCCTCTCCCTAGATGGAATAGGTCTCGTTTGATTGCTGGTTCTGTTGATTACCTCTAACTAAGTAAACTGTCTGGAGTATCGGAATAGTGTCTGTGAGTGATAAGACGAGAAGGGCCTTGAAGGATTTCGGCCTCACTGACTATGAGGTGAAAACATATGTTGCATTGGTCGAGGCCGGTCCCATGCCAGCTAGTGAGTTGAGTACTCACGCAGGAGTTCCATATTCGAAGATTTACGAGATAATCGGAAACCTCGAACGGAAGGGTTGGGTCGAGACGGAACAAGGAAGACCAAGTAAATACTATCCAAAGGCGCCCACGATGGCTCTTGAGTCATCTAAAATTCGGATCGAGAACAATCTGAAGCTAAGTCTAGACGAAGCCCTGGGCGAGCTTCAACCCCTCTACGAGAAAAAGGACGTTAAGGAGAAGCCAGATATCTGGATCGTAAGAGGCCAAAACAATATTCTGGACAAGATCAAAGAGACGCTGGACAGGACCAAGCGAGAACTCCTTGTCGCTGTGCCCGTCGTTCCTGAAGCCATTGTCACCTTAGCTGCGCCGCTGCTATCGATAATGCGAGACAGAGGCGTCAAGGTCTCTATTCTGGTCACTTCCTCAGCTGGCAGAGACGCTCTAAGGAGGTTGAGAAGTGTTGCAGATGTGAGAGTTCGTGAACAGATGTTCGGGGGCGGAATAATATCAGATAGTGACCAAATAATTCTGCTTCTCGGCGAGGAACCGGAGAAAGGATTGACACTTGCAATTTCGTCGGACCACATTGGTCTTGTGAAGTTCGGTAAGAACTATTTCGAATATCTCTGGGAAAACTCGAAACCCTCTCTTTAGTCGCCTTCAAGACAGGAAAGGAAACCCTTCCTCACAGTTTTATCCCAGGTACTTTGCGACTTCTAAGGGACTGGCCTGGTTGGTCTCGAGTTGCGGGGGTTGCCAAGCCAGGTCAAAGAACGAACAAAGGGTCGCTTGAACGCGCAGGGCTTAGGACCCTGTCCCGTAGGGGTTCGTGGGTTCGAATCCCACCCCCCGCACCACCTCCATAGGATTCCGACCGAGGCGCCATCGAAAGAGTCAGAGCTCTAAATGGTTGGGTCTTGATCGGTATGTTCGAACATTCTCCCGGATCAGAAAATGGCAAACAATAATAGCCGTGATTTCATAATTTGGCTACTTGCTTGAAACCGTTCGCTTTGGCGAGCACGCTCGCGCTGGTAATCCTCGTTGCGACTTTTTCACATGGTTCTATCTTCCTTCCTAACCTAGACAATAGAATGACTACAACGGATTCCCTTAGCACACCATCCACAACGTTGGAGGTTTGGAATCCGGACTTGAGAAGTTCCAACATTACCAGCACCACACTGTTCCCACCAGGAAGCCAGTTCTCTGTTAGAGTGAACCTCACGGACCCCGCGCCCATTGCGGGCTTCGATATCACCCTGAACTACAATATTACAAACGGGCCGAACATCCTGCAGGCAGTCAAAACCGGGTCGGAACTTTCAGGCGGACTGTTCGACCCCAACACCACACCGGCCGGCTGCTCCGTGGTAGTTTTGAGGAACCAGATCGATATTCCTCCTGGACGCATAAGATTCGCGGCGGTCATGAGCGGGGGTTGCGTTGCGAACGGAGTCGGCACACTTTTCACAATCACATTCAACGTTACTGGTTGGGGAGCAAGTTTCATCGATATCGTCCGAACGAACTCTGGAGGACAAGCTATAACGACGATAGTTAGTGGCCCCCCAAGCGTTTCCCCGGTCCCCTACCAGCCCGTGGACGCGCGCTTCCAGAACGTCCCCGGAATTCCGCCCGTCGCTTTGTTCACTTACAATCCGAGCTTCCCGGTGAAGGGAGATATTGTAAACTTCAATGGGAGGGAAAGCTTCGACCCGATCAGCGGTGACACGATCAGCAGGTACCTATGGATCTTTGGGGACGGATCAGTCCCGCAGGCAGGGGTAAACCAGACACATGTTTTCGTTAACCCTGTCCAGTTTCCTATATCCGGGAACTTTACAACCACAATGATCGTTTGGGATTCAACCAATAACCTTCCCGGCCGAATTAATGTAGTAGTAGACGTCACTGCAGGAATTGGCCAAACGGACAGTCTCAACTGGAGCGGGTACGCAATATCGGCTGCACCGGGGACGATTGTCACCGATGTAAAGGGTTCGTGGATTGTGCCCTCAATCGTAGGCGCCTGCGGAAGTGTGGACCAACACTCCTCGTTCTGGGTTGGAATCGACGGGCTTGTATCCTCGACTGTCGAACAGTTGGGAACTGAGTCAGCCTGCATCAAAGGCACTGCCACGTATTTTGCCTGGTATGAATTCTATCCGCAAGTTCCTCACAGAATACAGGCGATCAGGGCAAGTCCAGGCGATACGATTTATGCTGAGGTTCGATACTCCGCGGGCCAGTTCAACCTCACGATGGTAGATTGGACAACCGGCAAGTCATTCACCAAGCTCGGGTCGGTCAAGTCTCCACAATTGTCTTCTGCGGAATGGATTGCGGAGGCGCCCAGCAGCAGGACCGGTATAGTGCCTCTGGCCGATTTTGGATCGGTCAAATTCGGCCAGGACCTGCCAGGAGTCTCGGGCACATGCTACGCTACAGTTGGTGGAGTCGCTGGACCCATTGGCTCGTTCGGCTCCAGAGTCTTTCAAATTACCATGGTTGCTCCGGACTTCACAGTCAAGGCGCAGCCCTCCACCCTCACCACCGACCTTTCCAGCTTCACGGTCGTATGGAAGTGGGCGGGAAAGTAGACCGACAGCTCTAGCCTTCCAATTCAGATTCTAAAGGGAGTTTGTGTAGCGGGAGGAGTGATTAATATGCCCGTGAACAATAAGATGTGGCGCACGTAACCGGCGTTTCGCACGTTGAGGTCTTTGCAGAAACAGAATAGGGAAGCGGCATCGGAGCGGAGGGCGAAACGGCAGAAGTTGTTCAATCGATCCCTTCTCGTGGGTGCGATAATCATCATTGTTGTGGTTACAGCAGTGGCCTTGAACCGTCCCACGGTAGTGACGCTACCACGGTACTTGAATCGCTGTATCCCACTATCCGGGCCCTGGGCTTACCGGTCCGTTTTTCATCTCTACATAATCGTCAACGGGGTGCAAGTGACAATACCCGGAGGCATTGGAATCGTGGGCACTTGCGTGAGACCGATCTACACTTTCACAAGCAACGGTGCTGTCCATGTCGAGCCCGACCTGAACGTAACGTTCACCATGGGCGATTTTTTCTTGGTTTGGGGGAGCGCTTCTGGGCCTACCTGGGCGACTTTCAATCAGAACCAACTGTTCACCTATCAGTCCGACAGTACTCACCACATAAGTATGTACGTGAACAATGCGACCAACACTGACTATGAGAACTTCCATCTTCCGACAAACTCGACTACGACTCCTACAAGCTACTTCAACGTCACTATCACTTACGGTTGAACTTCTCAACTTGACCTTGGGTAAAGCCGCTGAGGAAAATGAATGACTTGTCCACTAGTTACGGCGTGAACGGAACTATGTTCTCCAATGTCTGGCCTGGCTGCTTAGATTGGACACCGCTCCACGAAAACGGGTACACCCAAGCGTCGTCCAAGTGCGAGGAGACGATCGTAATCTCTGAGCCGATCGTGGTAGGAGTACCCGGGTGGAAGGCGGGCCGTAGCCAGTATGAATAGTCCAAACATCCGGTCGAGTCAGTCTTGCCGTAGCATGAGGCAACACTCGCCAGATCACGTATAGTAACCGTGCCGTTGTCGTACCTGTCCGCCCAGCTAAACTCTTGGAACTGTCCAGATTGGGCGGCGGCCCCGGTACCTGTCCCCCACGCTGTGTTGTAGCTTCGCATGTACTGGAGGAAGGGATCAACGTTGCCCGACTGGCTTGTCAGGTCGTAAGCTTGGAGGATGACGGTCGCGCCTACGCCAAGCGCTTGCCCAGATCGGCTGCCGTCAGAATTGCTCGCACAGCCGGTCCCGACCTTACCAAAGTCGGCCGCGAAGACTGAGCGGCACATGAAAGGACCAGAACCGATGAAAGTCCCAGAAGAAAGCATATCATACGAGGTGGACGTTTTTGCGGGATCGGCCTTGCCTACATCACCGTAAGTCTTGTCTCCCGTCAGTTCCCAGATGTGTCGTGGAATTATGGGGACGCTTGCGAGGTTGATGATGTGCGATATACTCTGTCCTTGCATTTTAATGTCCAAGAGATAGGATGCGAGAATTGTGACGCTCAGCACCAGCTGGACATTCGCCACTAGGTTGGCGGCGGGGACGTCGCGAAAGTTCAACAGTGTGAACTTCACGTCGGACGCATTGAGGGGCACACCGTCCTGCCAGCGAAGGTTCTGGCGCAGTTCGACCAAGAAGTGCGTGTTTCCCTGACTGTCCACGGAGAGTTGGTAGTTGTCGCACATCCAGCACATGACGTTGGCCGGTTCAATCGGGCTCGCCGCGAACAACGTGTCGTAAACTTCACCGATCAGATTGAATTCCCAGAGAGTCTCAGCCTTGAACGGGTTCAACTGGGATGTGCCCTGCCGCTGCCCCCATCGAATCATGTTCTGTCCCCCTCCGAATTTGAAGAGCGGGTTGGACGGGGTGTAGGCTGTGTTGTTGTGCCCGGAGAGCAATGTCCAGGGGTTGGAGAAACCCTGCCCGCGCTGATCAACAGCTCCTGCCAAAGTCCGCAGGGCCGCGGTGCGGATCCCTCTCGAATAGACGGGTATGCTGCCCACATGCAATCCGAACTGGTTGAAGGCTGCTAGAGTCTGGGTCGAGAAAGTCTGAACATCGGCTGTCTGGGACGCGGCGTTTGCGTAAGTGTCGAAAGAGGAGACGCATAGGAAACCATAGTTATTTGTCTCAGCGTTCTGGGCGCCTCCGCATTGGTCAGATGCGAATGTGCTGCCGTAGAGTGGGCGTAGATGGTCAGGGAACGGGCCTCCAAGATTCCAGCCGGAGGTATACACGTCCCAATCGTCAGTGACACCCTCCGGAGCAGAAATGAAGACTAACGGCCTGAGTTGCGCGATGCTCCCCAGAGTCGGAACAACCGCGTTGACACCGAAGACTTGATTGATAGCGTTGGCCAAACCAAGTCCCAAAGCTCTCCTAATCGGGTCGTCGCTTCTGATCATGAACCTTATGGGATGATTGATTATGTTCGCCAATCCAGGACTGTTGCCGTCGATTACACAGTCCTGGTTTAGGTCGTGCAATCCGATATTAGCAGCGATGAGATGATCTCGCGCGGCACAAGAGTCCGGTGAACCAGGCTGAGCGAACCCCGAGGGGCTGGGGGCGATATTGAAAGCACTGGAGTCGGCTGGATGAGTCAACCCTTCGATTGTCTGACCCGTAAAAGAGTCCCAAGCAACCTGCGTAGATATGGAACTGGCTGAGGGAGTCTTTGCTGGGGGAGAGGGATCGGCTAAACCTTGCCCGGCCCCCTGGAGTGGGCCACTGTTGACAAAACTTGTCCGGTCGATGAGGTGGGCGAAAGCCTCCCGGATTTCTATACCACAAGCACTGTTGCCGTGAGCCCAGTCGCAACCCCAAGAAGCCCAAGTACTGGAGGCATAGTTGAAATCGACTCCGAACATTCCGAACTGCCCCTCCCCAGGGCTGAGAGCAAAGTCTGGGTTACCGTCATACGAACCGTAACTGGCGGTTGCAACCGGCCAATCGGTCAGGTCGAGTTTGCCGAGTTCAAAATCTTGGAACTCAGTAGTTTCACTGGAATAGTAGGAGAGTCGAAGGTTGGGGGAGAAAGGTCCGTATGGCGCCCAAATGTTGGATGGAGAGTCCACGCCTCCCGTCGAAACGGCGACCGCTGGTGCTGGCACATGGACGAGAATGGATATTACCATGACCGTTATGATAATGGAAACTGGGAGAATTCTCAATAGGGAGACGCTTGCGAGGAGCGACTTTTTGCGGCACTCCTCTTAAGGCTATCCCTCACTACTGCAATCTTTGGGAGGATGCAGACACACTCGGATAGAGAGCGTATGCCGTGGAATCATTTTACTCGCGATTTTTGTGGGGCTTGTTGCTTGATGAGATAAAGACTGTCAATTGGCTATAAGCATAAATCGTCGTGGGAAGACTGCTCCTGATGATCTCGAAGACCTTGGTAGACGAGACGATCAGCGAAGATCATGATAAAGACTCGCGGTTCTACGATGTCGAGGAATTTAGACGGGTCGTCGAAAAACAAGAGTCTATACCTCCCCCAAAAGGGCTCAGGCGCGCTGTCGTCTATCTAAGGAACGGAATTGACTCTGTGAGCGGTGTAATCTCTACCTTCCTGGCTATCTCAATTTTTTTCGTGGCCCCTCTTGTTGTTATCATGGGTGCGCTGTATGGCCTGCCTGGCTTCTTAATTTCCTGTGCTGGGATGATTGGAGGGCTTAGTTTGTATGTAAGACGGAAGATGGGTAGCTCAATGAGGTTCGTCGATTCAAGTCTCGGGCTTAAGTTATTGGGACAGTTGGCTGGCTACGCTTTGATGTTAGTCGTGTTCTACTTGATTTTCGTCGTGCTTCTCGGGAACAAACTTTAGACGACCAGCACCGATAGGGACGCGCTCTGTCACTTGCCTCTCGGTAGGAAGGCTGGCCAAAAAAATTTGGATCGATCAGAACTGTTTTAGCAACTCTGACCGAAGCTTCCAGCGACCAAGACCAGATCTATGATGTTGATCGTGCCGTCATTGTTCAAGTCGGCGTTCGTCTTGTACGCGGCACCGCCTACACTTGAACCGAAAGCCGCTCCCACAGTGGACAGGTCGATGATGTCGACTTTGCAATCCCCGCTAACATCTCCCTTGAACTTTTGCAGGTAATTGATCGGGTAGGATCCGACGTTGTTGCTTAAGACGAACTCGTTAGTCACCTTGGCCACAGCTCCGAAGACAGTGTAGTATCCCCTGGAGAGGCTGCCAGGATCCCAGTTGATCGTGACCTTCTGGATCGCACCTCCTGCTAGTGTAATGGTCGTCTGTCCAAGTAGGATCCCACTGGAAGGAGTGGCACCGAACGCGACAGTATCCTCGCTCGTCCCGTCGAACAAACCGTCCCCATCTGGGTTGTAGACTACGGCATCGCCTGATAAGCAGTTGACTCCTGACAGAGTGGAGCAGGCCCAGACGCTGCTACTACCAGACAGCTTATAGTTCGAATCGACAAATCGCAAGTTGAAGTCAAGCCCGAGACTTGTCCCAAGAGACGGTGCTGCACCAGGACCGATTACCGTATCGCCTGAGGAGTAGGCGAAGGAATTGTCGTTATCGTAAATTATCCTCTCGCCCGGATTCCAAACTCCATTGCCGTTAGCATCAACGAACTTCAACCTCACATCGTTCTTGAGCACGGTCTTGGCAGTTGCGTTCACAGTGTAGGTATCCGAGACAGTCCCGCCGTTAGTGACGGAAACGTTAACATTCAATTGGGCTGTTCCTGATAGAGAGACTCCATTGTATCCGAAGCCGCGGTTGCCTTGTACAACAGTGGTCACTTGCGCGTCGTGAGTCTTGATGAGCGTTACAGGAATGGTGAGCCCAACATCATAGATGCTATTGTTGTTCCCGTCATAAGCGACGGCACTGTTGAGCCAGTACCCTATTCCTGTCGGATCATAGAATCTGATGAGACTATCAGTAATCAAGGTTGCACCGTTCGCGGGTGAGCCAGACATGACAGCATCTAGTGTGTTGCCATAGACTAGCGTGTCTCCCGTGTCGAAGAGATTGTTGGCGTTAGCATCATAGGCTATTGAATTTCCGGTTGCCCACGCTGCTCCAGGGCCGAAGAACTTGAAGTGTGTATCCGCAACCAATGCGGTGTTGTTAGTAGGGGTTGCCCCGGCGACTACAGTATCGTTGTTGAACTTGCCGAAGTTGTATTTGTTGTCGGCGTTGTTGTCGTAAACGACAGGCTCTCCAGGGTCCCAATGACCGTTAGCGTTCCTGTCTACGAACTTAATCTTCGCATCGGTCTTGAGAGTTTGTGAGGCAGCGTTGAAGGTAGCGCTGTTGTCCCCATCGTAGACAACTGGTTCTCCAGGATCCCAGTGACCATTGGCGATAGAGTCTACGAATTTGATCTTCGGATCATTCTTTAGTATGAAGTCGACCTGAAGCGACCCTGCGATTACTGTTTCGGTAGGAATCGTTACTGAGGTCTGTGAGTAGGTTCCGGTTGTAGTTAGCAGTACGTGGATGTACTTTAGGGCTGGCGGAGTTGTTGGCAGGCTTGAGACGTTCAGCACCGTTGTGAACGCAGGGGTTGGATACGTGCAACCGGTCGTCGGGCAGGCGTAGGTTCCGCCTGATGGGGTGAAGGTGCACGTGCCTCCTTGAAGCACGTTTCCGCAATCGCTACTAAGAGAGAAGGTATCGTTTGAACCACTCAGCAGTCGAGTGGATATGGTGTCAGTAGTCCAGTTACCAACCTCCTGGCTGAACGAGGTCTTGCTGGCGGAAAGATTGTAGACGGGTGCGGCCGGCGGTTTCACGATCAGTTTAAGCCACGCGACCTTGATCAAAATGTTTCCTGACACTGTACTGTTTCCCTCGATAGCCAGGAAGTAAGTTCCGGATGGCGTAGTTGTGGATCCTCCTTGCGGTCCACCGTGGACCGTTATGGTCAGAGTGTTGGAGGCGCAAGCTGTCGTGCATGGGTTCGTAGTGAATGTGCCTGTGGAACCGATCAGCGGAAGACTCCAAGCCTTTAGCGTGACGCTCGCGGGGAAAGTGCCTGAGGTTGAGAGAGTGACTGAGACTGTAGACCCTGAGCTATTGGTCTGGAATTGCGAGACCGGTCGGATGATCGTGGTCGTAGCCACATTTACTGCGATGTTGTAGTTAGTCGGAGTCGCGCGGGAGTCAATGTACCCGTCTATAGGAGTATAGGGGATGCTCGACGGGTTTTCCAAAATGGAGTTAGCAGTTATGTGAATCCCGGAAACAACGGTAGCAGCAACCGTCTTGAACCTAATCCTGAACAGTATTCCGGTTCCGGCCACGGTTGGGCGGGCTTGGTCTTCATCAACTACACTCAGACGGTACGAGTTCCCGCCTGTACCCGTGCCATTCGTGTTCTTCACAACGTTAAGACCATCGAGAAGACATCCTTGTGAAGCTGGACAAGAAACAAGGGCACTGTTCGAAACCGTGCCGAACGCGGAACCAGCGTATGTTATTTGGCTGGATGCGAACGTAAAGTTGATGTCGAAACCCTTCAGGCTGAGGCCGCCAACAACATCCGTTACGTTCACATCAAAAGTAACGAGGGTGTTTATTGCCAAGCTCTGGACGACAGCATTCGTCTTGAATTGCTCACTGAACAATCCAAGAATGCCATAATTGCCCGGAGGGGTTGCGTGAACGCCTGGCACAACTGTCGGTAAGCTTGGGACGAACCCTGACAGAACAAGTGCTGTTCCAAGAACTGTAAGAAGTATCAGCAGGACGGACTGAACTTTTCGGTAGAGCATTCAGCAAACCACTTGAAGCCAACGTTCAGGCCGAGGACTTAAAAGCTTTGTCGGGATCGGGTCTCTCTGCGATTGCTGCGTAAGTTTTTGGATATAGTCAGATTGACGGGGGCTCTTGTAGAAGAGAACCCGCTGTACCAATGCGCAACATAACCATGACTGCTGGAAAAGAAACAAAAAGGGGGTTTACGCGCTTTGATGCGCGTCCTGTGTCTTGGTTTAGAGTCCCGTGTTGACTACGACTTTGAACGTGCTTGTTGGTCCCGGTATGGTTAGTACTGATCCGTCCGCGAATGTTATTGCGCGTGCAACTGTTGCTGTGACGATGTAGATGTCGTTAGCATTTGCTACTGTGAGTGTTGCGTCCAGTTGGCCCGCTTGTCCTGCTGACAGCGTGACGAGTCCGGACGATGTAGAGCCTACTTGGCCGCCTACGCTTTGCCATGAGAAAATTCCGACAGCAGTGATCGATTGTGCACCGGTGTTAGTGACTCTGCAGAATAAGCCATCATTGAAACCCTTGGCCAGAATGTTGAGACCACCGGTAACCGCGCGACATCCGACGCTTCTCAACGCCGTGTCAGCAGGCGGTACGTAGAGGCCGTCGTTGTTGATGCTAGGGATTGTTAAAGCGTCTCCGTTGGACAAGATCACGATTTGCGATCTGACGATTATTGATGCTGGATAGTCCGATGCAGTGGCTGTAGGCACTGTCGCTGGATCGTTGACGTGAAAGTTCAAGTTGAGGACCGAAGAGCCTGTCGAACTTGGGTTTGCAGTCTCGCCGCTGAAGAAAGTGACGGCGTACCTTACGAGCCCTACTGACGGGAAGTTTTCGGCTCTTGCAACGAAAACGTTGTGGACTGCGGGGTCGAAGAGAGTTCCACTGAGGGTCGCACTCGTCGCAGTTAGAACGTCAGGGTTGTAGATGAGGGTGATGTCGTAAGCAATGAGGTTTGGTGCATTTGAGACCAGCATGCTGGCCGCAAAAGTTCCACCGATGTCGACGTTCGGAGTACCCGGTGTGAACGATACAATCGCTGGAGAGACCGCGTTTACTGGAATTAGTGGGATTGCAAGCAGGAATGTGGCTATGAGTACGGTTGCTCGAGTTAGCATTTTGTTTTTCACTTGTAATGCTTCCGGAACAGAATTTTACGGTTCGTAATATAAGAGTTGCCTAATCAATGGGGCCAGGTATACCTGTAGCGATAGCTGGAAAGCCCTTTCAACCCGCGGAACTCTGCACCGAACAACTTGGACAGCGACTCATCATCTCTTAGTCTTCTTTCCTCTTTGAACAGTTTGCAACATGGTAAACCGGCGTTCTGCTAAAACTACGAGGGCTAGAATTACGATCGTAGAGATGATGATACTTAGCATGACGAAGGGTCCTAGTGCGGTAGGGCTCTCGACCATCACTGAGTTGTTCGTGACGACCGAGTTCCATGGAAGGTCAACCGTCGCGGTAATCTTGTAAATGATGTCCCTGGCAAAGTTGGCGTTCCCTTCAGGGTCAAAAAATGTTTCTATGTACGTGAGGTTGAACCCTGTCATCATCCGATATCTGACCGTGTGGGATGCGGTGTCGGGAGTGGCAGTCCACGACTGGAGTGGAGCATTGAGCCCGGTGTAGTTGAACATCAATTGGTCCTGCATCGTCGAGACGACGATTCCCCTTTGGAGAATGAACCTGTTCCAATACCATTGCCTTGCAATTTGTCTGGGTTGCCCTGAGTTCGCGGGGAGCTGAGCGTAGAGGTTGAGGCTGCTCAACAAGTAAGCTGGCAGTACAGCGTTAAGGCTCGTCCCGTTCTGCTTGAAATCGCCAGCGATCGCGAAAGATTTCCAAGACATGTCGATCGTGTCGACGTCGCTCTGGCCGGAGAAGATCCCGTCCACGTTGAAGTTCAATAGATAATGGTAGTTTGTCCCGTTGGAACTCGAGTCCAGGGTTACCTGCTCTGCGGAAGCGCCTGTATTACGTTGCCTCAAGGCCAGAGTGAGGTTGTTCGAGAAGAGGGAGGCGTTCTCGCCCGTGAAGTGGAAGAAGAAAACTGGAATCGTACCGAAAGGTTCAGCGGTGTTGTTGGCCGCGCTGCTAGGGACGCCTTGTAGAAGGTCTCCCGCAATGCTTACCTGCGCACTGTTGCGCAAAATTTTGACGTTGTAGTCTGCATGAGAGGTTGTCGCGAGTGTCGTAAGTATTAGGAACAGAAGAGCGATCGCGACTACGAGCTTGCCCAACTTTGGGTGAGTGGGCTGGTCACTCTCCCTGGTGAGGTTGAGCATTTCTATCACTGATAGTTTTGCTATGATACGAAGAGTTTTGTCTGGTCGCCTATGCTCTCTGTGTTTCGGCAGTGTCTGTCTATCTTCTTTGTCTCAGCCTAGGGTTGAAAAGCGTGTCTAGAGAGAAGCCGATCATGACGAAAGCAACAGAAACTAGGGCTATGGATATCCCTGGCGGGATGACCCACCACCATATCTTTTGAGAACCTGTTGTCTCGACCAAGTTGAGCATTCTCCCCCATGATAACACTGAGACATCGCCCAGTCCGAGGAAGCTGAGTGCAGCCTCCGATAAGATTGCGCCAGGAACTGCGAGTGCCAAGTTGACGTAGATGAGTCCGACAATATTGGGGAGTATGTGCCGGATCGTGATGTGACCGGATCCTGCACCGGCCGCCTTCGCCGCCTCGACAAAGGGCCTCTCCTTCAGCGTGAGCACTTGTGATCTTACGACTCGGGCAAAGCCCATCCACCCGAGGAATCCAATCACGAGCACGAGCGCCAGAGTCCTGCCAGACCCGAACGTACTACCTAATACGGATACGAGGACTATGAGGAGTGGTAGTCCTGGTATGACAAGCAGCATGTCCGTGAATCTCATCAAGACTTCGTCCACCACTTTTCCCAAGTAGCCTGCGACTAGTCCGACCACGAGCCCGAGTGCTATTCCTATGAAGGCGGACAATAATCCCACGAACAATGAGATTCTTGCTCCGTAGATCAGCTGGCTCCAGATATCTGCTCCTTGGTAGTCAGTCCCGAGCAGCCCCCAAGAGGTACCGTAGATCTTAAGATTCAGATTGTCTAGGTACACATTGAAGGGAGTAGCTGAGGATATTGGGATGCTGATGTTAATCTTGACTCCAAAGGTGTACTGATCCTTGGACGAGAAGATCAACTGTGCTGGGTTGAGACCCGGTTTCTGGACGATCTGTTGCAATGTCTGACTGTTCGAGTCGAGCGACCGAGGCGACTGCCAGCCCGAGAGGGTCAGTGGGTAGGAGACCCAGCTGAGGTTGTTCGCGCCAGTATTTTCTCCTACAACAACGATGTCTCCAGCGTCGTACACACCGTTTCCATTGGTGTCATACACCACGGCATCCGTCGCGAGCAAGCCGCCGGGCAAACCGACGTACAGCAGGTTCGGGTTCGTTGAGAGCATTGTCCCCTTCTGGGGCAGGCTCCCTGCTATCGCACTGTCGCCGGTGTCATAGATTGTATTATTGTTACTGTCAAAGATGACGGGCTCGCCGGGGACCCATGTTGTGTTCGTGCCCGTCGGTGCGTATCTTATCCGCGTGTCCTTGTTCAACGTGCTTCCCAAATCGGGTGAAACATTGGTGACCGATGTATCGGTCAGATTCCACTTGGCGTAAGCACCCGAATTCCTCTCGATGAACAGAGTCGACGCGACTCGGACCTGAGGGGTCGCGCCCGGAGCGTTCAAGGCGAACGAGGCTATGAGCCTCGCAGGGGGACCGTTATAGGACCAATCGAAAGCGTACTTGAAGTAAGCAGTATAGTTTCCCGGGGCACTGTTTGGCGCGAGGGTGATCCTTTCGCTCCCCCCACCCCGAACGAGAGAAAAACTGGGATCATAAGCGGCGGCAAGATGCGAGTCGGCAGAGTTGAACGTCCAGCCCGATTGTGCAGGGTCTGAGAAAAAGCCGGGCTGGGACTGCAGGAATAAGTTCAGGCTGAGCCTCGACCCTTCGCTAAAGGACCGGTACCAGCTTGGCGGTGCGTAGGCGCCCGCAACGATCGACGTCTCCGGGTTGTACGGGGTTATAGCTGGCGCCCCGATGGCAAGGAAGCTGTAAACTATAAGTATTATAAGCCCCACTATGGCCATTCTCGAACCGAACAGCGTCCGGAAAAAGCCGCCTAACCGTTGAAGTGCGAAACGCCAGTCAGTCACGGGAATTGTCACTCATACTTTATGCGTGGATCCAACAGTCCATACATGATGTCCGCACCAAAGTTGGCGATGATGACGCAGAGCGCAATTACGAAGAACATGGCCTGCATGACAGGCGTGTCCTTCCAGTTTATCGCATTGTAAAGCCAGTTGCCCAATCCGTCCCAATTGAACACTGTCTCTGTGATTATTGCGCCGCTCAGTATAAACCCAAAGTTCAACGCTGCAGATGTTACAATGGGAAGGGAAGCGTTCTTGAACGCGTGTTTGAATAACACTGTCCGTTCCGGAAGCCCTTTCGCCCTTGCGGTCGTGATGTAGTCTTCGCTCAACGATTCCAGCATCGTCGCCCTTGTGAGCAACAGGTGCCCACCGTACTGGTAGAGGGTCAGAGTGAGTGCCGGAAGGAACAGATATTGCAGTCTTACTGCGATCACGACCCAAATGCTCGAGGGAGTGCCCACGCCAATCCAGCTATTAGGAGTAACGCCAGAGGCCGGCCATGCCGGGTTTAGCCAGAAAACGAAGACGAGGACAAGAACCATTGCTATCCAGAAGGTGGGAAGCGAGAAAGTGACCAGCGATGTCGTCACGAGAGAGCTGTCTAGTACGCTTCCCCTCTTTTTGGCGGAAATCACGCCTAGGAATATTCCCAAGGCTAGGGCGATGACAGATGATACCCCGATGAGAAGAAGAGTGTTTGTGAGCCGTCCAGTCTGAATCATGTCCTGTGTTATAGGGTCCCCGGTCTGGAAGGAGTTGCCAAAATTAAAAGTGATCATAGCCCAGAAATATTTTCCAAACCTTTCCCAAATCGAACATGGAATAGGGTTACCGCTCCCATCTTTCCCACACAGCAACCCGTAACGCGTCAGTTCACTATTGATGTACGCCGCTTTCCTCTCCGGCGGAATCTTCGGGTTTTCGGCCAGCCCCGCGATCGAGCCCTGTGTCCCGGGTAGAAGCTCGAAGATGACGAAGTTTAGCGTAATGACGAAGAGAATGAGGATTAAAGTGTTGATCGTTCTTTTTGCGATGTACCCTCTTAAGCCCATTTCGATCTAACCAAATAAAAAGAGAGAAGGGAGGGGGTTGTTAAGTTTTGGGGTTTTCGGTTATGGGTATGTTGCCAGGTTGAGCAGTGAGCTCGGGCTGAACGCTCCAGTGAGTGAGTTGTCGAAGTCGTTCGCTACTATGGGTTGTTCAAGGCTGATTGTGCCTGCGGTCGTTTCGAAAGCGTCCCTTTGCCAGTAGGCGTAGTTCGCGAGAGTGCAGGCTCCTGTTTGTCCAGAAGCCCCGGCGCATAGGTTAATGCTTGCAACGTCGCTGATGTCCACTATGCCGTCTTTGCTTTTGTCGGCATAAGTGAGCTCTTGGTATTGACCTCGTTGTGCCTGAACGCCGCTACCAGGGCTATGACTGGACGAGGGAAATCTCGTGTCGTAGCTTCTGAAGTACTGGTTGTACGGGTCCGTTGCACTGCTCGGCAGAAGGTATGCTTGGAGGGCAAGTTTGGCACCGAGTCCCAAGGCCTGTGTGGCTCTGCTACCGTCAGAGTTGGCTGCGCAACCAGTCCCGATCTTTCCAAGGTCGGCGGTGAACTGGGATACGCACATGTATTCACCTGAGCCAATCAGCGTTCCAGAGGTCAATGGGTCGTACGATGGGTCAACCTTTGCAGGATCCGCAATGGGCACGTCACCATAGACAGCGTTGCTTCCATCAGCCAAGACTATGCCAGCAGGGTTGGTCTCCGCAGAGTTTGTGCATGACCATCCACTAATACTGCTGAAGGTGCAGTCGGCTGGAACCCAGTATTTGGCTGGGATCACAAACTGCTCCATGAACAATATGTAGGAGATGCTCGAGCCAAACCAGTTCACCGTAAAGTGCAGAGAGTCCTGGACTTGGATGTTCAACAAGTTGAACTCGTTGCCACCTACAGTCGCAGGCGCTGCATCTCTAAAGTTCAGAAAGGTGAACTTTACGTCCCACGCAGTGACCTGTGTCCCATCATGGAACCGTAAGTCATTGCGTAGTTCGACGTTGAACTGTTGGTTGCCCGATGATGTGGTTGTAGGCGTGAACGTGCTGCACATCCAGCAGAACGCGTTCGCCGGCTGGATTGGACTGGCCGAGAATAGTGTGTCGTAGATTAAGGCGTCCACTTGGAACTCCCATACTGTCTGCGCCGAGAATATGTTGAACTCAGAGGTGCCTTGTAGTTGTCCCCATCGGAGTGTTGACGGGTTGCCCCCGCCGAACTTGAACAATGGGTTGCTTGGCGTGTAAGATGACTGTCCGGGGTTGACGAGTGATGCAAGACCGCAGCAGTAACCGAACCCGAGGGAGTTGACTATGCCGCCCGCGGATCGCAATGCTGCAGTTCGCACTGCTTGCGCGAAGACTGGAATGTCGACTGCTGCGGCTCCCCAATCGTTGAAGGCTGCAGTAGTGGCAGTGTTGAAGTCGATGTGATTTACCACATTTCCGTTAATGACGGTCTGGCAGTAGATGTTCGGGTCGTTAGGTCTCGAACCTATTCCTTGGAATGCTGCACCCGTCACTGAACCCTTGGTGCAGAATGCAGTCGTTGCTTGGTCTACTGCGTCATTGAGCAATGGTAGACAGACGAACTGTGCATTGTTCGGTTCATTTGACTGAAGACCACCACAGTAGGTGGTTGCTCCGTCGCCCGAGTACAGTCCGTGCATGTGGTCTGGGTATGGTCCACCCAACGAGTATCCGTAGGTGTACATGTCCCAGTCATCGATTGGTGATTGTGGCGGGTCACTGAAGACGATCGGATGACCAATCGTAGCAATGGTACCGTAAGTTGGTGTTACTACTGTCGCTCCGAAGAGCGCATTGATTGCTGCCATCATCTCGTTGCCCATGTCGCGCCTCGGCTGTGTTGTGCGGATCATGGCTCTGAACGGGTTGCTGGTGAACGTTGTTGGAACGCCACCTGCTCCGAAGTTCAAAACACAAGTTCCAGCAGTCTTGGTTGGGACTGGACCCGTGTACGTGGTTCCAATGGAGGCTGGCCCGGCTAGGGCAGCAATCATGAGATCAGCGGCCCGGCAGAAGTCTGGGCTACCGACTGGTTGCTGTCCGTCACCGCCGCTCGGTTGGCACCGGTAGGCATCAATGAATGTGCATCCACCGGGCAAACTCGCCCATGCTTGTTCCTGCGCCAGAGTAATACCGTCCTGGCCCCCTTGTAGAGGAGCACATGATGGGTCTTTGACGACAGGTGAGGGACACACCAATGACGCTAGCTGTCTGTTCTGAGAGAATGTTACTCTATCGAATAGGTGAGCGAACGCTTGGCGCATGTAGATACCGCATTGGCTAGTGTACGTTGTTTTACTACTGGTGAAGGATGTGGTTGTCAGTCCATCGTTCCAATCACAACCCCAGAACGGACCTTTCACCGTTCCACCAGGACTCTCTTGACTCCTGGTGAACCGGCTGCTTCCAGCTTGGAAGTAGAAGCCGAAATCTCCAAACTGTCCTTGATTAGGTGTCTGGAGAAAGTCTGGGTTCGCATCGTAACAGGCTGGATTGGTAGCGTCAGTACACCCTTGAGATGCCCAGTGGACAGGGTCCGTGGGCCAGTCTGTGAGGTCTAGGTTACCGAGCTCAAAGTCTTCAAACTCGGAACCGGTTCCTCCAGTGTTCCCGTTGTAGTAAGTGTATTGAATCCTCGTTACAGCTGCTGCATTGGGACCGTAAGCGAACCATGTGTTCCCGGCATCGCCAGGGTTAGGCCCGATATTACCGGCTGCAGGATGTGTTGCGAGTGGTATTGCTAGTACTGTTGTCATTACGACTAGTGCTGCTAGTACTGGAATCTTTATTTGCAAATTTTTCTTCAGACGGCGGTTTGGTGCCGAGCCCTTTTAAGATTATCCCCGAAGTGGGTGCCTAAGTTAGCCTGTAGAGACACTCGGATAGCAATGGTAGTCTCTGGATATGCACATAGGCCTTTTAGGCGAGTTGTTCCGACGCGGTCTCAGCCTGGCTCCTGCGGCGCCGGATAACATACACAATTCCGCCAACAACCGCCAGAGCAACCGCTGAAATTCCTACAACTTGCAACACATTCAGATTGTTCGTTGGCGCGATGCCGGTCACTGTGAACGTCTGTGTAGCCATATTGTTTTGTGGATTGGCATCTTGGACAGTCGGGTCAACACTCAAAACTTGAGCCGTAATCGTGTAGATCCTCGGTGGAAAGTCCGTCGTTTGAATTGTATAGTTGAAAGGACGAGTCTTACTTGTCAAGGGGAGCGGAATGGAGGATTCGCTTCCAGCGGTGGTGGGCGAAGCTACCGAGGGATAATCATAGGCAACAGTCAGCTTTGCGGTTTCATTCTGATTCCCAACGTTATAAACAGTGACGGTTAATTGGACTTGGTCTCCCGCTTTAACAGTGGACTTCAGGACAGATATCTGGACCTCGAGATTGTGGACGATGCCAGGGCTAACGTACACCACCTGCTGATTCTCAGCGAGGATTCCATCCGTGGCATTCACAATAAGGCGGACCTCGAAATAGCCGGCCCCTGGGGTAGTAGAGGATACTATGAAGACGTGCTGGTTAGGGTTGCCGCCTGATACGGGGCTGGGAGCGTTATCACCCCAGAACCACAGGTACTTTGTGATCCCATTGTTTAGGGCCGTAGGATTGGCCGGGTCCCGGCTCTGGCTCGCGTCGAACATAACGGAGTCTTTGATTACCGGAGCGCTGGGCGTGTAGGTGAAGCTCGGGACCGGTATGGAGCCCGGCTTGTTGTTAAAATACCCATCCTTCACTAGCAGATTCGGAACTCGAGCAAAATCGATCCCAGGCCCTCCGACAACTAGATTGTCTAGCCGTGATCCAGAGGCCTGCTGGACATCCAAGAAGGCAGAGCCCGTCGCGACAACGTTGAAGGTTATCGAGAAGAGATCCCCATTCCCGTCTATTCCCAATCCACAAGTTCCTCCCAGTAGCGATGCTACTACTCGAACCGTGTAGACCGGATCGGTCAATACTAGCTGCCGGAGAACTTGTATGCTGCAACCAGACGGAAGGTCAGTACGGGCGGGGTCGAAAATTCCACCTGAAAGAGTCAGAGAAGTTTTGACGGGGGATAGTACCGGAGTACCCAGTGCAGAAATGCCGTAGCCAACAGAGACGTCAAAGGCTGAGATTAACCCAGCGTTCGTAACGTTGACCGTCATTGTGAAAGAGGTCCCCGAGCCTAGCGAGGTGTCGGTTATGTTGCTACCGTACTGTTTCGTGCCCGTGCTTCCTGAAACTCGGAGAACAGGATTCCCGACGGCGTGGGCAACAGGGTTCGTCAATAATGCGGGGCCAACGAACAGAGGTGATATAACCAATACAGCAATAAACAGGGCTAGAGTGTTCGTTCCTGGTTTCATCCAGAGATTCCTTATTCTAATCTCCCGGAGTCGTCAGTGCTTTAAACTTATCCGGTCTTGGAATCTATGGATTCCCATTTCGTCCTGTGGACAATCCACAGTCGGCTTAGCCAAGGTAATGAGTTCGTTTCTCAATGAGCAATCTAACGCTGGGCTCCACCTATCACCTTAGCACGATTGTCCGAACGAGCTGCCCACTATTGAGAGATCGATAATGTCTGCTTTCCCGTCATAGTTAACATCCGCGATCGGATTGTACCCTGGGGTTCCGACACTTTTTCCGAAAGACCCGGCCACTATAACTAGATCGATAATGTTGACCGTACAGTCAGCATTCACGTCGCCAGCTGGACGGACCATGATGGTTAATGTTATCGCATTGTCGATTAAGTTCGCGAATCCTTCTCCCAGAGTGGTCACGTTCGCAGTGACGATGTACTTTCCAGTTCTGAGGCCTGACGTTGGCCAGTTGAAAATAATCATTTTGGATTGGCCTGAGTTGTAGCTTGAGGAGTTGGTTCCGATGATGGTGGAATTCGCCTTGATGGTTAAGGTGAGAGCATCAACAAAGTCGCCGGTATTCGAAGCGTTGATACTCAGCCGTAACCATTGGCCGGCTCTGGCTGTTAGACCGTAGCTGATCGAGGACGTGGCATTAGTGGCGAAGCTAAACAACTTCGCACTATGCATCTGTATGAGCACCTTGTAATAGTTGAGGTTCACAGTAACAGTGCTCCCACTAGTAGCAACAACTGCGTGGAAGAAGTACAGGTACTTGTCGCTGAGCTGTGACAGGTTGGCGCCGATCTCATCCTGGCTGGTTGTTGAGGTCAAGGCCGTCTCCGGAGTCCAGGTTGCGCCATTGTTTATCGAGTACGCATAGTAGAGATCGGCCTCGAAAGCGGCCTGACCGCAACTACACGCGACGTCCCTGCTCCATCCCAACCAGATAGTCCCATTCCGGTCCTGCATTACCGAGGGTGACTTGTCACCGTAGGTTGTCACACTAGTAATGATTTGTTCCGGTGTCCATGTTGACCCGTTGGCCGTCGACCTTACGATTATCTGGGTCTTGGCGCCTCCTGTTCTTTCACCGGACCATGCGATCCAGACATGTCCATCCTCAGTTATAGTGATTGATGGGGCAGCATCATTGCTGGGTTGGGTAGTCAATCTCTGTTCAGGCTGCCAAGAGCCCCCGCTGTACTCTCGGTAGAAGATGTGTGTGACAGTCCTCATGGAGCTTGTGGGTTGTGGAGTATTGGTGGCGATGACTGGTTCTCCAACGCTATATCTGCCGTCTGTATTAGAATCGTAGACCACCTGCTCCCCATTAGTCCAAGCACTGCTTCCCGAGATAGTATTAACGAACTTGATCTTGGAATCGGATGATAGGGTAGTCCCTGGTGAGGGGACGGGTCCTGAGATCGTCAGTTCTCCAGCCTCGTAAACACCATTATTGTTTGTATCATAAGCGACTGAGTATCCGGGAAGCCAGTGGCCCGTGCTGTTGGTGTCCCAATATCTGAGATGAGTGTCCGCCGATAACAGTGCTGACTTCGTTAACACAGCAGACGCGGAGGGCGCCGACCAGATCGCGACAACAGGTTCTCCAGAATCGTAGACACCATTATTGTTCGCATCATAGAAAACGGGCTCGCCGGTTTCCCATACAGCGTCTCCGCTAGAATCGAAGAATTTGAGAAGAGGATCGCTCTTTATTTTTGTGCCAATCGCGGGAGCTGTCCCGTTTATCACTGGCTCACCTAAATCGTAAACACCATTGCCGTTCGAGTCGTATACAACGGTCTTCCCGGGGGCCCAAGTGTTGTCTGTATTTGTCGCGTTGACGAACTTGATCTTGGTGTCCGTGATCAGGTTCTTCGTACCTATTGGTATCATGGTCCCGGCCAGCGTGACCTCATCGGTGCTGAGGACAGTTCCGACTGATGGGACGGGGGAACCTGCGATAATGGTGTCAGTTCCGGCGTCGAACACTCCATTGTTATTCAGGTCGTACTCGACGGGCTCTCCAGAGGTGTACTGAGAACTCAGGGTGACGTTTGCGTCCCAGCGAGCGTTCGCGTTGAGATCGTCAAACTTGATCAGCGGGTCTGACTTTAGTGTTGTTCCAGGAACTGGTGGTGTAGAAGTAGACCCGGCGATCCACGGTTCTCCAATATTGACGGCGAGAGCCGCTCCGGGCCGCGGTATGCTACCACGGACAAGATATTCCCCAAAATCATAGAGGTTGTTGCTGTTATCGTCGTAGACAATAGGTTCTGAGGAATCCCATACGCCATTGTTATCAGTGTCAGAGTATTTCAGCTTCGGATCGACCGTTAGAATAGTTCCTGTTGGCGGGGCGGTCCCGACTATGATCGGCTCTCCGGAATCGTACACTCCGTTTCCGTTGGTGTCATAGGCGATTGTTTCTCCTGGGACCCAGATCGTATTGGCTCCGGTCTGATAGTATTTGATTTTCGGGTCGACCTGTAACGTGCTACCATTTGCGGGTGCGCCTCCTGCTATGATGGGTTCTCCCAGGCCGGTTGTAATTCCGGTCGAGGGAAGTGTTGCTGGGCCAGTGATTATGGGCTCGGCGTCGTAGACATTGTTCCCATTCGCATCATACACGACACTTTTTCCTGCAGCCCATGTCTCGCTCTGGCTGTTCGTTGCGTTCACATACCTGACGTTTGGATCGAATTTGAGAAGGGTCTGGTTTGCTGGTGCGGCTCCATAGATCACGGGTTCGCCCGTATCGTATCGCCCGTTACTGTTGGAATCATAAACTACAGGGTTACCAGAGGTCCAGCTTGTGCCTG
>VBBH01000151.1 GCA_005888695.1 Candidatus Bathyarchaeota archaeon | reverse complement strand
GATCCTGGGTGTAGGCGCGGGATGGAACGAGCCGGAGTATCACGCGTTCGGGTTGCCCTTCGGTCATCGCGTGGACCGCTTCGAAGAAGCCTTGCAGATCCTCAAACCACTACTACATGAGGGCCATGTCGATTTCGTAGGACAATATTACCAAGCGCGAAACTGCGAGATCGTGCCACGCGGTCCTCGGTTAGAAGGGCCACCGTTGATGGTGGGAAGCGAAGGGGGTCCTCGCATGCTCAAGCTCACCGCACGATACGCCGACCTCTGGAACACCGGCTATATGGGCAAGCCTGAAACACTGGCCGCGAGACGCGCAAAAATCGAAGGCGCTTGCCGTGAGATCGGGCGCGACCCGGCGACACTAGGCATCACAGCGCTCATCGGTCTCTGGTTCCCGGATCTCCAAGAAAAGAAACCGAGTTTCTTCGAGAATCCCTTAACAGGTACAGTGGAGGAGATCGCTATGGCTATGCGTGGCTATGCGGAACTCGGCGTGGAGCACATAATGTTTCAACGCGAGCCTTACATCCCCGAGGCGCTCCGGCGGCTGACCAAGGCGTTCCAACTTTATCGTGGCATGCAGCAACAATTAGAGCCCCTGACAAAATTCTAGCCGACCGTCGATCAAAGCTAGGAACGTTCGAGGTGGTTCTTAGGACCCTTGAGAAGGTCTATCCTGGTGGACCGGGCGGGATTTGAACCCGCGGCCTTCCGGTCATCTGGCCATTCTATCATTCGATAGTTGGCTTGCAAACCGGACGTTCTTCGGCCTGGCGCTTTTCACCAGCGACAGTATACCAGGCTGAACTACCGGCCCACTTGAGTGACGCAGTTTGTTGGACACCTGTTAAACCCTTTCTTCTTATAACAGCCCGAACTACAGTCCAACGTTTTCTAGAACGCAAATAGTTTCAGCCAGATCTATCCATCTTAAGAATCGCCGAGCACTCGATTAGAATTCCATACCATTGCACATTTGCCCAGTTTGTTCTCATTAACTCCAGCCGTAGCCGCCGATACTGGAATACATGTTGGCGATGGTTATCTACGGATTAAGCGTGGAAGCTCTCACGGCAGTAATCAATACCAAGTGACCGTACATGCGCTCGAAGATCAGCTGTATCTGATCGGCACCGTAATGCCAACGATAAAGGCCGCGTACGGATTGGATCGGCCGGGACTCTATGTCAATCCCCGACAAACGTGGATCTCTGCCAGCTATCAGAGTAAGGATGTCGCACTCTTCAAACATGAAATCCTTGGACTTCCTAATGGGAGGAAGAACAACATTTCGATCCCAGAGCCGATTATGTCTGATGCTAACCTCATGAAACAGTTTGCAAGAGAACTCCTCTCCACAGATGGGCTCCTAGGATTCTACAGTGCGGCGAGCAATGCAATCCACAAATATCCTCGCATTCAGATCAAACTTCGCGCTGGACCTCTAATTGGAGAGGTAGCGAGCTTCTTGAGAGAAGAACTTGGGATGTCGGTTTCACAAAGGTCCGAATTGGTAGCTCATGAAGGATGGGGCATTAGTAACCAAGAGATTCTGCAGATAAGCAACTCGCAGGACATCGAAACTTGGAGAGAAGAAATTGGTTTTTCAAATCCATCTCACATCTCGCGCTTTATGGTCTTCGAGAATATCGGAGAATGCAAACCTCGAACCTGCGTAGTCGACCGTTTATCGTTTCTATCTGGGCAGTCAACCGAGCTTGTTCCATCAGATCCGATCGCCCCTGACGACTTAGTCTCAGTTGTCAGTCGAATGCGGAAGAACTTCGGATTTCCACTATTAGAGGGGAACGAGATACTCCGTTGGATCACCAGGATAAACGCACATTTAGCGACAAAGCGGAGCCGAAACTTGCCTATGCTCGTCAAACAATGAGGGGCCGCCGGTGGGACGTTCGCACCTGAAATAGGTGATTCGAACCCACCCCGAAGGCTCCATTGGCCAAGGCGTCTTGAGTCGTATGCCTTTCAGGCCTTTACGCTACCAGGTTTCGCGAGGCTGGTAGCTGTCATGCTATCGCCTCTCTACGCTACGGCGGCCACGCTAGGTTTCGAGACTCTCAGCCATATGTAAGTATAAGCCCAAACCTTCGAAAAACGGTCAAAAACCAACTCTAGACGCAGATCTCGCTCGCCAATCTGCTATCAATCAATGCATTTGCAAGGGCTCGACCCCGGGAATTTGCACAATCGTGACATCAGCATTGCCGATCGAGAGGCTTTGCAGAATAGATTCCTCTTCTTTCGAGAGGAGATCATGACGATTGGCCTGCAAAAGTGCTAATTTG
>VBBH01000150.1 GCA_005888695.1 Candidatus Bathyarchaeota archaeon | reverse complement strand
AGAGATCTGACTACCAGCAGCTTAGCAGTGCGGTAGCACGATTTCGTCATCAGCAATCAATGTCGGCCAACTTGGTGCAGGAAAAGAGTTTCTGAAACCGTCTTCAAAAAGAATAATTCACAGAAACTCGTTCCTTACACTTTGAAAGGGCGAACGTGGGAAGAAAAAAGAGGCATTTCAGACCGCCTCGTTTGACGATATCTACCTTACTTTTTCTTCTTTTTCTGTGGGTTATGCGCTGCGCAGGTGCTACACATTCTGTCTTCTCGCCTCCCTACACTTTTTCGCGCAAAAATCGCGTCGATTGTTTAGGTCTTAAGAACTTCGGTACCCGAGCATCAGTCCGAATCTTCCCTCTCCTTGACTACCGTGTGCACACTTGATTGACTCGGAGAACCGACTGCAGCATTGGCTTTCCAGGCTCGAGCTCATACACTATTCCATTCAAACAGATGAATTTGGTGTCGAAGTCCTTTTTTATCTCGTGGTAAATCACGGTCGATTGCTATTCGGGTCCTCGAAAATTGGTCAAGGACATTATCAAGTGCTTCCTGTGCGCAGTACGAGGAACCGAGAGGACCTTCAACAGTTATGGCGAACTACAGGATCACTTGTACAAGGATCATGATATGAGGAAGGATCCTGCAATGGAGATATTCAACAAGTACAAGTTGAAGGAGCCGGGAAAAGGCGAAGAGCCCCCGGCCTAGTCATATCTTTGTTTCTACACGGGCAAAAGGCGGAGCAATGAAAGGGAACCCAACGACTGTGGTCATCCCTCAAGCCGATGCTCCGAAGCTACCTTACTCCAACGGATAAGGTAACAGAACCTAGTAAGGATTATTACGTCTAGTTATCGAGTTACTAGTAGTTCCCATGACGGACAAGCGTTTTGTCCAGGGCTCGGGCACCAATGTTTTCAACGGGAACGAACTCATCGTAAAAGGTGCCCTAGAAAGCAAGGTCGGGCTCATCGCGGGATATCCGGGTAGCCCGGTTGCTGAGGTTTACACGATTCTCGAAGAGAACGCGGACATTCTCAGAGAACATGGTCTCTGGGGAGAGTTGACGAATGATGAGAGCCAAGGCGCCGCCGCATTGAATGGAGCATTGGACGTCGGGGTCAATGCGATGGCTGTAATGAAGAGCGTTGGATTGAATGTTGCTGCTGATCCGATTAATATTATCAATTATGCAGACAAGCTCGGCTTGAGCGGCAAACGTGGAGGCGCCTTAGTCGTTTGTGGAGACGATCCACATGCAAGCAGCACCCAAGTCGCGGGCGACAGCCGACAATTGATGCAGCACTTGAAAATGCCCGTAATGGAGCCTAGCACGCCGCAGGAGTTGAAGGATTGGATTGGCGAAGCATTGAAGCTATCCATCTTTTCGAATCTCGTTGTGGGATATCTGATCACAACCTATCTCGCAGAGGGCGGTGGAAATGTTACAGTCTACGAGAACCAACAGCCCGAGATTAGTTTCAAGAATCCAATTTCGATGGATCTTTCAAAGATCGATATTCCAGGAAGAGTCAGTATCCCCCCGAATACTTGGGACCTTGAAAAACAGATTATCCGTGTAAGATTTCCAAAAGTCAACGAGTACGTTCGACAGAACAAGCTGAACAAGCTGCTGTATTCCGATGATAAGACAAGACATAGGATCGGTTTTGTGGCCGCCGGGATATCGTACAGTTACCTGGAGCAGGCCCTCTGGGAGCTCGGCTGTGACAAGCAATTCCCGTTACTGAAACTGGCTGTGACATTTCCAGTCGAACCCGAGATCGTCGAGCAGCTTGCAGGCCAGGTTGACAATATTATCGTGGTCGAAGAGAAGAGTCCGTTTATCGAGAACCAGATCAAGGGGATTCTCAGAGATCTCGCGCAGGAAGGGCACGTGAAGACGACCCCCCAGGTCTACGGGAAAGCTTTCCCTGATGGGGACGGATTTCCGGAGGAGGGAGGCTTCACGCCCTCTATGGTGATCGAAAAGGTTGGGCGGCTGGTTATGGACATGAGCGATCCGGCCGCGAAAGTAGACCAGAAACGGATCAATCAAGAACTGGATCTGATTGCCGAGATCAAGACTTACGGATTATTGGTTCCTCCTCGGACGCCTGGTTTCTGTGCGGGTTGTCCCCATCGTGAGACCCTGAGTGCTGTCAAGAAGATGCGTGAGCAGCCTGCGCATCGGGACATTTTTGCGCACGGGGACATCGGCTGCTATTCGATGTCTTTCCTTCCACCCTTTGCTGAAATGTACAATCTCACCGCCATGGGCTTAGGAGGAGCAGCTGGAAGTGGAATGGATCCGTTCGTTACGAACAAGCAGTACGCACTGATGGGTGATTCCACGTTCTTCTGGCGTGGAATAACCGCGATCTCGAACTCGATCAAGGAAGGCCAGGACATTCTCTACATTATTCTCGATAACAAGACTACGGCTATGACGGGACATCAGCCCACGCCTGCCTCTGGTCACAACATAATGGGCGACAAGACCGTAGCGCAGGATATCGAGGGAATAGTGAAGGCTATGGGACGACCAAAGTCAAAGGACAGTTGGGACCGGGTGAGCCGCTTGTGGAATGGACATGAGGTGTACGTTAAGCGATTGCCGCCGTCGAATAGGAAACGGTACATGGCAGAGCTGGACAAGGCTTTCGAAAAACCGGGTGTCAAAGTAGTAATTGCTGACAAGGAGTGCGGAATAACATTTCACCGGCGAAAACGGGCCGAGAGAGCCCAGATAGTCGAGAAGCAGGGCTTTGTTCCACGCGAAGTCTTCGTCAACATCAGCCAAGAAGTCTGCGAGAACTGCCGAGAATGCACCAAGGGCACCGGCTGTCCAGGGTTGACGATCATCGACACGGACTACGGGGAGAAGATCGGAATCGATCAATCGACTTGTGTCTCCGATACTTACTGTACGAAAATAATGGCGTGCCCGTCTTTCGAGAACGTAATCGTTACCAGATCGCATCCTCCGAGGGCACGTGCCAGAAAGATCCCGTTGGACGATATTCTACAACCTACAACAGTCCGCAGTTTCAACGATACCTGGAACATCTACGTCAGCGGAGTCGGAGGAATGGGTGTCGGGGTCACCGCCTCGACATTAGCTAGAGCCGGGACAAAGGCCGGTTATGACGTGAGGTTCAACGACAAGAAAGGCTTGGCAATAAGGAACGGCGCCGTCAGCGCCCACATAAGCTTCGCGAAGGGGGACGCGAAGATATCAACGATCGTGCCGAATGGCAAGGCCGACCTTCTCTTAGGCATCGACATGCTTGAGGCTGAGAGAAGTTTGGTTTATGCAAGCCATAACAGAACGTCTGCTGTTGTCAACACTAGCAGGGTCCCAACGATACCCATGCTGGCCGGGATGATGAACTATCCACCAGATGTGGAGGATAATATTCTGAAGCATACTAACAGTGATGATTATTTCGGTGGTCGTATCGGCGAGATCTCCGAGCTAGTTTTTGGTAACAAACTATTCTCCAACACGATAATGTTGGGAGTTGCATTTCAGAAGGGACTGATACCAGTCAGCGAACAGAACCTCGTCGACAGTATCATGGAAACAGTCAGTCCCAAACAACGTCCGAAGAATATGGAGGCCTTCAGGCTCGGCCGCAAACTTGTCGCAGACCCGAACTTGCTAGACTTGAAGAATATCGTGGCAGAGCCAGAGGTCCTGATGGCGTACGGAGGACACGAGGATTACAATTCGATCCTTGAAAGAAAGACACGCTCACTCCAGCATGCCTATTGGCAATGGTGGAAGGGTCCCAATATGGCAAGGCAATATCGGAAGATGGTCGAGGAGGCCGTTGAAAGGCTGAGGCTTGACGATGAAATGAATAAGCATCTTGCGCGACGCCTCTATGATCTCATCTTATGGGATGGACCTAGATATGCGCAGAAATATCTGGACCGAGTCGAGGCAGTGTTCAAGCTGGATCGGCCGGACCGTGGATACGCCGCAACAAAGGCAGTTATTCGAAACCTTCACAAGGTTATGGCCGTCAAGGATGAATTCTTCACCGCGCAATTATTGACCGATGATGAGAAGCTCGAACGCGACAAGGTCAGATACAACATCGATGAAGATAACGGGGACAGGATAAGTTACGTGCACATTAACGAGCCCGAGTTCAACCTGTTCGGCAGACAGATACGATTCGACCTTCCCAAATGGCTTGCAAGAAACTGGTTCTATAACATTGGCAAACGCGCAGGTTTCACTCGGAAATTATTGAGCAGATGGGGCTGGCATGAAAAGGAGCAGGGGTTCAGAGACTGGTACTACAATGCCGTGATCGGATTCTACTTGGAAACCGCAGGCAGGGATTACGATTGGGCTCTGAGAGGACTGCGGGTTTTGAATGACCCCTACCGACCTGACGAGTTTATTGTAACTGGTTTTAGAGAATTCGTATATCCCAAAATGGAAAGAGCGAAAAAACAGTTCGAACAGATCCGAACCGCGACCCCAGGCCACGGCGAACTGCCCGTGATGCCAGCTATCGCCGCGCGACCTGAGCAGTAACCGGAACCCATCCAACTCTACAATTTTGGATATGTGCCGAAAACAATCCTCTTTGTTTCGGCCGAGGAGCTGAATGAACTAAAGTAGGTGATAAGTCGCCTAGATTTGATAGACGAGGCGATTCATCTCCGGGTCGAGAAGCCGAATAGCGTTGTCGTAGAGGCGAACAATCAGGAGAAGTTGTTCCTAGCCTCCAACCCTGTAAAAAGCTCTGAGCCTCGGTTTCTCTTCCCAGCTCAAACTAAGGTTCAACCTCCTCTATTCGTTCGAACAGCCGTAGCACACCGGTCCTTCACGGATAGAAAAAAGGGGAAAATTGGCTGAATCAGAATCTACGGCTCAGCAAGTTAATCCTTTGAGGACTTTCACCAATGTTTTGGCCGACCCAATCGACTACACCGTCTTGGTCATTCTTACCGTGCAATCGTACGACCACACACTGAGATTACCGCTGGATCGATGGAACGTAATGATAGGATAGTGCGGCAAAAAGAACTGCGAGAGCAGGTGGAGCAGATGTCCCGCAAGGTGTTATCTAACTTGGATTGTTGATATTCAATACTGGGGCAGTTAATACCATGCGGACGATATGCTTTGGTCACCGTTTCAATCCTAACTTAGTGATGGTCAATCTCTAAACAAAATTCAGCCAGACTCGCGCCCGAGCAGTGCGGCTTTGAAGAGTCTTGGAGATGTTAGTGCGAACACGACGCTCAAGATCAGAAGACGAGTGTCGTGTAGAGTTGGACAAAGTACGTAATCCCGAAATCTGAATTCTGACCTACCCACTTGTATTAATCTGGGTGTACCTATCACAAATAGCAAGCCACCGAAAATGCCGTATAGGATACCCAGAAGACCTCATTCGATACCCGAGTCTTGGAATTTTCAGTCCAAAGTACGCGATTAGTTGACAGAACCCAGTGCCCAGAAGCGACCAGGCCCAAGCCTGTTCAGGATAAAGGACGAGTAATCGGTGGAAGACAGACTTGAATAGGTGGAGTATTGGAGCCTATCCCAAGCCGGAAAGAAGACAAAAAAAACCCAAGGACGATGTCAGAAAACCAGATGACACGAGAATAAGTGAGAGACTGACTCTGATAACGTTCGTGCAAATGCCTCACGAGTAGAGAGTCAATATCGGGCATAAAATCTATTCGCTTTCTTACCGAGTTCCTACTATGTAGGGACCAAAAAATGTGGCTATCCACCAAAATCGGGGGGTTGCTAAATATACCGTACTCCAAGGCGGGGGCGTGGTCCCTCGCCATGCGTTGTATGCGTCCACAGGCGCGGTATCTCCAAGACCCAAGTGGTACGCCGGACGAATCTGAATTTTCACGCGATCGAATATTATCGGAGACGTCGGATTTCTGTAGCCTTAGACGTCTTCCGGGCTTGAGCCGTTCGTTTTAGAGTTATGAGTATTCTACCTACTTGACCATGTAGACTGAGTCATACGACGATTGAAAAAAAGAAGAGCACTCAACCAATCCCTAGCTGTTCAAAGGCTCCGAAAGCACATCAAACAAGTTAACAAATTTTACTACTCGCATCGGGACTATGATCCAATTCGCTCATTTTGAGCCCTGATTGCCAATCGGAACTCATGTTTTCTGGCCCCCGATGTTCTCCTTGTGAATTTCCACTATGTTTAAATGAATAAACCACCTCCCTCAATAGAGCAAAACCATCAAGAGCCCGAGTCCGAACGAACCATGCAAGACCTCTCCACCGCCATAGCGTCTA
>VBBH01000303.1 GCA_005888695.1 Candidatus Bathyarchaeota archaeon | reverse complement strand
TAGGCCAGCTGCTTTGATGGTTGGCAATACCTTGCTTAGATCGGTTTCGGGGTAGGTGTGCACCGTATCTGAGAAAGTGACGATTGATACACGGTTGCCTGATGGGATTCGTTTCGCATACTCTTCCGCTCCTCGCTTTGCAAGCTCGATCTTTTGCCCCGCCATTGAAGTGCTGGTGTCGATCACGATAATGTGGTGGAATCCTTTAGCTTCGGCACGACTCTCCGCGACTAAGGTTAGCTTGAAGATGCAGTCTATGCTACTGTCGAACGAGTAGTTGTGACTGAGTTCTGTCCTGATTGAGATTGTCATATTCTAACTTGCTCCATCATGTCGTTATCCATGACGAGTATGCCGGCGGAGGATCCGTGGTATCTGCTCGAGAATACTGTGATTACCCTTCCATCCATGTCCTCCCTAAAACCGTCAACGACCTCATGTCCCCTGATAATTCCCTTTAGCGAGTTCTCTTCAAGGAATTTTGTGGTGACGTCTTCACCGAAATAGTATGCGCCATCTCCTCTCACGCTGGGCACGAATCCTTCTATCATCTCTCTTGGATCATTCCAAAGTAATTGGAACGCTACTGGATCGTCCGGGTTTTGATCAGGCCTGGGTAGTTCGGCTATTTGCGACACATGGTCGAGACCCATAGCGAGTCCTCCGTGGAGACAAAGATGATCGTTCACGACTATCGCGTAGGGCATAGACTCGAAGAATTGTTTGAATCCTTCGTAACCCGAGCTTCCTAGCTTCTCGTTCACCTCGTCCAGGAATCCATAGTGGGGATTGGTAAGCGGGCTTTCATGATTCCCCCTCAGCATTACAACACGGTGAGGATCTTCCAGGAATCTTGTGGCTATTAATCCGAGATTCTCTACTCCGGTTTTGCCTCTGTCTACGTAGTCTCCCAGGAAAACGATTAGATCTGCTTCTTCGTAATATCTATCGAATACGGTTTGGGTCACGTCTATTGCAGTGTGAGTGTCTCCTACGAATATGGCTCTGTCAACGTCTCTTGACTGGAGCAACGGACCCGTCAACTTCTCTTTCGCTTTGCTAATCAGCTCGGGTATCGAGACTGTTTCCATCATTCGTTGATGAGCCTCACAATAGTGCCGGATCCGAACTTCAATATTGTGTTCGGTTTGATCTCGACACTACCGTTGACTCGTTGGAACTGTTTACCGTCGTATACGAATGTGCCGTTTGCGCTCTGTAAGTCCTTCAGGATCACCTTGCCGCCTTCCAAGCTTAACTGGGCATGTTTGCGGGAGACTTCTTGATCGGGTACCACGACTACGTTCTCAGGATTTCTCCCTATCGAGATCACTGGGAAAACGTCGAACTCGATTGCAACCCTTGATTTGATCAGGGACTGGGCAGGAGTATTGACGAAGACCATGTATAGGCGTTGGCTTGTAAACGACAGATTCGGCGTCTCTTCATCTTCGACTCTAGTTGATGATCTGGGCAGTGGCGCTAGAACTACTTTCGGGGGCTCGAAATCCTCATACTGGTTATCTAGTCTGATCGGAGGGGTCTCTTCATCCTCTTCGACAGTGATCGATGGTGTTGGCAGAGGCGTTGTAACTGCTGTCGGGGACTCATAATCCTCATTCTCATTATCCAATTTGGTCGGAGGTTCTGGCGACTCTACCAAGTCTTCTTTCTCATCCGTATCATCCGCCTCCAGCTTATCATCTGGAGAGGAATCTGAGTCGGATTGAAGCTCCTCTTCATCTGCAACATCGAGGCCAATACTAGGCTTCGTTCTTGCAATCGAAGGTGCGGCGGGCCTCTCGTCTCCGCATCCGTCACAGATCATGTTCTCATCTTCGTTCATGGCTCCACAGAAGGGGCACTTCCAAGTTAATGGTGAAGACTTCGAGCTTGAGGAAACGCCTGGGCTAAATGAGGGCATGGGTTGAACGCCCGATATTCTGGTTCTGATACCTTAATGCTTCACAGTACCAAAGCTTGTTCCTAGCGGGGACATTTCCTCTTTGACCCACTGTCTCCGTCTCGCCATGAGAGAGTAGACTGGACTGGACGGTTACTCGTTCACACGCAACCTGCCGGCACTAAGAAGAGGCCTTTCCAAGTGTCCAATACCGCGCTGATCGACCAGGATGGATTGTGATGGTAACAAAGCGACAGTTCTCGTCTGTCTTGCAACCGTCTCATTACAAGCTCTCTCTGCGGCCCGACTACTTCGCACCAGCATTGGCAGCACTTCCGGTTGGCTTCTTGCTCGCATCGGGAATTCGTGGCGACCCATACGCGTTCGTCCTTAGTGTTGTGGTCCTAGGTATCCTCACATCCCTTGACACCCGATCTGGTCCCCTCAAAACTGCCCTTGGATTCTTGACCTCTATCCTCGGGCTAATTTATGCGGTCCAGGCTTCGTCAATCGGATCCTCGCTATCACTGTCAGCGTACCCGTCGCTAATACTAGTCTCGCTACCACCGGCACTTGGGGTTGTTATCTCTGCACTGCTGTTCTCTACTAAGACCCGTTTCAGAATTCCGAAGGAGAACATCGTTGCATCCTTAGCTGCCAGCATTGGACTTGGGCTTGCGTCGACCAGCGGCTCTTCGTTTAGCGTAACTCCGGCCCTCGATGTGGTCTTGCTGCGGTCGTTGGTCTTCATTCCGTTGGCGCTTGCTGGGAATTCCGCCCAAATGAGCATACTGCATATCCTTGAGAAATTCTTGAGGGCAAAGAAATCAGCACTAGTAATGATGCCCTCCTTGTTCTTCTCATTGAACTCATTAACTGTCCTGGCCTATTTTGTGTCACAGGATCCAAACCTAGAATACGCTTTCTTGTCCTCGTTGATTTATGTCCCGCTCCTCGCCGTGATCGGTTCAGTCACCGCCGGACTTGCGAGTAGGATACAGCCAAAGACTTTGACTGGTCAAAAGCCACAAACAAGTCCTAAGCCGCTAACGAGTCCCCCCGTGATCGCAATTGCTGGGGATCGTCTCATTAAGCAAGGCCATATTGAAACCATTAGGATCACGACGAACACCTCTGGTCGCCCAACAGATGTGACGAACATCAACGCTACCCTGACTATTCCCACAGGAAAACGGGAACCGCTGAAATTATCTCATAACAGTGCCGGAAAATACACCGTGTCTTACCTGCCAAGACAATCTGGAACATATACGCTACAAGTAGCCGCGACAACAAAGAATCTCTCCTCTACGGAGACTTTCTCTTTCACTGCTCAGTCCCCTCCACCCCCGCCGCCCCCTGTCTTCAAGCACGTTACGCCTCCGCCCCAACCGCAACCGAGAATCACTTTTCCATCCCCTCCACGTGCCCTTCCCCCTACCCCAATACAACAGCCCAAACAGTCGCCAGCACCGAGCCCAATTGGTACTTCTCGATTGGACGACTGGGATCCAAGAGCATGGCTCAACCAAGACGTTCACGGCTACAAAGTGAAGGAGCACATTGCCACCGGAGCCACCGGCTACGTTCTCAGGGCTAGCTTCGGAACAGCGGGGTCAGAGATGGCCTTGAAAATACCGATACTCAAGACTACTACCGGCGCTGCGGCTCTCAACGAGACAATGGCAGAAGCGACTACCCTCTTGGAATTGTCTGGGCAATCGAAGTATGTTGTACAGATCAAGGGGATACTTGTTGATCGGATGAACATTCAAGAAATCATGAAAGGAGATACTGGACTCTATCTCCACAGCCCACCAACCATAGTCATGGAGTATATGCGGGGAGGTAATGCGAAGAGACTTGTCGAGGATCCATCATACGATGCACTCTATTACTCTGAAAAGTGGGCTGCTGTTGTAATGCTCATGGGCCAGATGATCTCGACCGCTTTAGAGACGATTCATGGAGCCGGGTTCGTTCATCTCGATGTCAAACCTCAGAACATCCTCTTCACCGCTACCCCGCCCCCCACCGGACAGGACACGCTTGAACAGATGGTATCTGGAAAGATCTCGCCTAAGCTTGCCGACCTGGGATCCGCAGTCCGGACTGGTGGAAAAGTTGTTCAATTCACATCTGAATACGCGCCTGTCGAACAGGTCCTTGGCTCGGGCGCGGATCCTTCGATGGACATCTATGCACTGGGGGCTACCTTGTACAGTATGTTAACGAAGACACCGGTTCATTCAAAGAGGCTCATCGAGGCAATGAACAACATGATCTCGAACCCTGAATCCAACCGGACGGGAGACGAGTTGAGGTCTCTCTGGAAATCTTTCAATCCTGATCTCACAAGGATAGATTCGAAGTTCTCTTCGATAGTTCCAGTGCTTGCGGAAATGATGGCTAAAGAAGCTAGACGTCGACCGGGCGCACGAGAAGTCTCCAATTCTCTTAAGAACGTCGCCGGCAAGTATTCGGGTTAGCAGAAACCAATGGGGTTGCTGATTTCTACTATCCTAAGGAGATCGTCACTTGTCCGTTGACAGTGTGTAACCTTACGCTGGCTCCTCCCCCGTCCACTTTCCCAGTCTTATCGTTGGCCAGTTGGACCGTGCCAGTGGGTTGCAAGCTCACTCCTGAGACATCGACGGTACCATTTGTTGTATCGGCGTGAACACTGAACCCTGCCGTCAAAGGCACTGTCATCGCGACGTTGCCGTTGATGCTTGTCAGAGTGTATTGTCCGGACGACGCTAGGGACGAGAAGGTTGCAGACACTGGACCATTGTTTGTGGAAGCAGCAATGTTGCTGCAAGAGATGCAGTTGATCGCGATACCCCCGACGACGGTGTTTAGTTGAACATTTGTCGCGTTTGCTATCCTCGCGTCGATCCCTCCATTCACTGTCTCGACTTTGAGAAGTCCGAATTGTGTGTTCAAGGGGATGAATACGATGATTTGTGCTTCGTAACTATCCGAGAGCTGGAAGAGAGAACCGCTCGGGAAGACAGCTTGGAAGTTTATCACCCCGTTAATGTTAGACTCAGATAGAACGACTTGCTCCGGGGATGAGCCGAGTCCTCGTGCTATCACCGTGCCGCTGATGGCTACTGTGCTCTGTGCCCAGGAGGAAATACTTACCTTTCCATTGACGTTCGTGATACTGAGTGAGGGCGAAGATCCGGCGGGGGTCCTCAACTCTTCAGGGTAGCTGAAATCCCTAGAATTCACGATGAGCGCCGGCGAGAGGACAAAGAATAGACTGAGACCCAGTATGACAACGCCAATCAAGACTGCGGCCACTATGATCCTTTTCTCACGCCGAGCTTGGCTCTTTACCGAGGTTTCGCTTACAGACTTGTCTAGCAAGGCCAAGCTATCTAGCAGTATCGTTT